>WQYR01000035.1 GCA_009781145.1 Propionibacteriaceae bacterium
AGCTTGTTGGCGTCCAGCCCGAAACGGTCGACACGCGACGCCAAAAAAAGTGTGTCCAGGGGTGCGGCGGCCAGCAGCGGTTCAAGACGCGGCCGGTCAGCCTCACTCAATGTGACGAGCATCAAACACCGGCGTTCGAGTTCTGGCCCACCTCATCGGCCAGACGCTGCGCCTGTGCCAACAGTTCGGCCACGATATCTTCTTCCGACACAGTCTTGACCACATCTCCGTGGACGAAAATCTGACCTTTGCCGTTGCCGGCGGCCACCCCCAGATCAGCCTCGCGGGCCTCCCCCAGCCCATTGACTACACAGCCCATGACGGCCACCCTCAGTGGCACGGTCAACCCTTTGAGCCCTTCGGTCACTTTGTCCGTCAACGCGAATGCGTCCACCTGGCAGCGCCCGCAGGTCGGGCAACTGACGATCTCGAGCGTGCGCGCCCGCAGATGCATCGATTCAAGCAGCTTGGTGCCAACGACGACTTCCTCGACTGGTGGCGCCGAAAGCGACACCCGGATGGTGTCGCCGATGCCCTCGGCCAACAGGACGGCGAAAGCCGCACAGCTCTTGACTGTGCCCTGAAGCGTCGGCCCGGCCTCTGTGACGCCCAGGTGTAGCGGGTAGTCGCAGGCCGCCGAGAGCTGACGGTAGGCATCGATGGTGGTGACAACATCGTGGTGCTTGACGGAGATTGCGAAATCGTAGAAACCGACGGCCTCAAAAAGGCGCGCCTCGTTTAGCGCGCTTTCCACCAGAGCCTCCGGCGTGGCAGTGCCATACTTGGCCAACAGTCGGGCGTCCAACGAACCCGCATTGATGCCGATACGCAAGCTGGTGCCGTTGGCTCGCGCGGCCGCCGCGATCTCGGCGACCTTGTCGTCAAAGGCCTTGATATTTCCGGGGTTCACGCGCACACCTGCACAACCGGCATCAATGGCCGCGAACACGTAGCGCGGCTGAAAATGAATATCGGCGATCAGCGGTATCGGGCACTTCTGAACCAGCTGCGGCAACGCATCGGCATCGGCCTGAGTGGGACAGGCCACGCGCATGATGTCGCACCCGGCAGCCACGCACTCGGCTATCTGCTGCAATGTTGCGTCGACATCATGGGTTGGTGTGGTCGTCATGGTCTGAACGGTGATCGGGGCACCGCCGCCAACCGTCAACTTGCCCAAACCTACCGCCCTCGTGGGCCGCCGAGGCCAAGGCGCAACATCATTTGCCATGAAGTCGAGTCTAGTCGGAGCCTGTCTCGTCTGGACGTCGGCGTCGATCCAGGACTCCAAGCGGCAGACCCACGTTGATCTCCGTGCCCGGCAGTTGTGGCGCCAGGGTACCGCCCGTCTCTACCGAGATCGAGGAACCAGAGCCCTGGCCCGACGAGCCACCTTGCCCCGAACCGCCCTGCCCGGATGAGCCGCCAGTGCCGCCCTGTCCGCCCGACGAGCCACCCCCGCCTTGGCTGCCGCCGCCACCTTGGCCACCGCCACCCCCTTGACCACCGCCGCCTTGGCCACCACCGGAGGTGACATTGACCTGGACCGTCGAAACGCCAGAAACCGTCGGCGCTGCCACCCCGCTTGCCACACCCATTGCCAAAGCCACGTTGGCCCATTTGCCGGTGTTGATGTCGTGCTGGGACGGAATGTACGACGCCGTGCAGACAGTCGACTCCCCCGCCGCCAAGGTCGTCTGGGGGCACGTGATCACCGTCAAGGTACCCGTGCCGGTGCGTCCCGCGCTGGCTGGTGCCTCATAGACGCCGATACCCGAGATAGCAACATTGCCGGTGTTGGTGATCGTGAATCGATACTGCACCAGGTCTGCGACGCTGGTGACGGTCGACGGCAGAGCCTCCTGCGACAGTGTCAAGCTTGGTGCGGGTGGGTTCACCGTGCCGGTGACGTCGATGATTTGCAGTTCATCGAACGCCAAGTCGTTGCCGACAGGGCTACTTTCCGCGTTGAATATCTGCAGCCCGAGAGTGGCGTTGGCCGTCACCAGGATCGGGTCCGACACCAGGGATAGGTTGTGGAACACCATATCGCCCCAATCCGAGACACCGGTGGCCGCATTGGTTGGCGTCATCAAGGTGGATCGCGAGTCAGTGCATATGTTTACACCGCCGGCCGCCGTCCCGTCGCCCACCATGGGCTGTGGCACCCCGCCGACCACCAGGTAGATTGTCTCGCTGGCGGCCGTCCACTGGGGGGTGGAGCTTGGGTCGCCTGGGCAGTGGATTTCGGTGAAATTGGCAGCCACGGCGTAATAGTGGCCGGCCACTGCCGACGCCACGCCAGTAGCCTCGAATTGGACACCAGTCACCTGCTGACCGGAAATCCCACCATTTGTCAGGTCGACCACCGCCGAGTTTTTCGTCGGACCGTTGTTGGCGTTGAGCGACCCGGTCATGCCTTGCATGATTCCCAGGACGGTGGTCAAACGTTGGGCGTACCAAAGGCCCGTGCGTGCAGTACCGTTGGCGTCGAGGCCGGCCCCGCCGTCGCACCCGTCGCCCGGGCTGGCAGAGTTAAAATTGACGACCCAACCGTTGCAATTGCCGTCTCCCCCCTGCCAGGTGCTGTCGGCCGAATACCCGAGCCCAGCCAGTGATGTGGGAGCGTTTCTCGCGGTGATATCTTGCGCCTGGAAATCCTCGCTCCAGACCACTGTGCCCGTCGTCGGGCCGGCAGAGGCTGGTGTGGCCAAGGCCAAGCCGGCGATCACGAGGCATGTGGACGCGCCAAATGCCACCGCTCGCCTGAGCCGGCAAACTTGTTTCACGATGCCTACTGTAGCCGAGAAATTGACAGACGCGCTGCGTGTCTTGCCCAAACGTCGGCTTCCATGACTGACTCAACGGTCAGTTCGGCACCGGAATTGCCGCTCAGATGCTCTTCCAGCACTGACGCGATCACATCAGTGATACCGACAAACCCGATCTCGCCTGCGCAGAACGCGTCGACGGCCACCTCATTGGCGGCGTTGAACACCGCCGGTGCCGTGCCACCGGACTGCCCGGCCCGTCGCGCCAGGTTGACGGCCGGGAAAGCCTGCTCGTCCAGTGGCTCGAACGTCCAGGTGGCACCCACGCTCCAGTCGCAAGGACGGGCAACATCGGCCAGCCGCTCCGGCCAGGCGAGCGCCAACCCGATAGGCAGCTTCATGTCGGGCGGGCTGGCCTGAAGGATTGTTGCCCCGTCGTTGAACTCGACCCCCGAATGGACGACCGACTGCGGGTGCACCACCACCTCGATATCTTCCAGCGCAACGCCATATAGCAGGCTGGCCTCAAGCAACTCCAGGCCTTTGTTAACCAGGGTGGCCGAGTTGATTGTGATGACTCGGCCCATGTTCCACGTCGGGTGGTGCATGGCCTGCTCGGGCGTCACATCGGCCAACTGGGCCCGCGTCATACCGCGGAAGGGTCCGCCCGACGCCGTCAAGATGACCTTGCGAACCTCGTTGGCGCGTCCCGACCGCAGGGCCTGGGCAATAGCGGAATGCTCCGAATCGACCGCCACCAACTGGCCCGGTGAGGCCGCCTGGGTGACGAGTGCCCCACCGATCACCAGTGACTCTTTGTTGGCCAAGGCCAAAGTTTTCCCAGCTTTAAGGGCCGCCAGCGTCGCCAGCAGGCCAGCCGCGCCGGTGATGGCGTTGAGCACCACATCGGCGTCTTCCATGGCTGCCAGTTCCTCGTTGGCATTAGGCCCGGTGATGCGCACCGTCCCCTGCGGATCGAGTTCGTCCAGCACCGGGCGGTCGGCGGCATCAGAATTGTCGGTCGGCACGCCAACCAGAGTTGGCTGAAACCGCCGCACCTGCTCGGCCAGCAACTCAAGATGGTTGCCACCGGCCGCCAACCCGACAACACAAAAGCGATCCGGGTTGGCCTCGATGACCTCAAGCGCCTGACGGCCTATCGACCCGGTCGAGCCGAGCACCACAACATTTCGCACAGTGCCAGTCTGCCACTAGTCGATGGGCCCGTCGGGGTCGGCTTCAGCAACGTTGGCCATGGCGCCGATGGTCAACAGCTTCGAAGCCTCACCGCCCGTCGTGCCAATGATCTGGTGCCAGTAGAGCGGCTGCTGGAAACGCGCCACCTCGGCCTTGGCGTTCTCAATTCGCTCGGCGATTCCCAAACGCTCGCTGGGCGCTTCATTGCCCGGGATGGAGGCGAACCGCTCAATGGCCGCCAAACCGGCCTCTGCCCGCCCGAGCGCGGCCGCCTTTTTCGCCGACAGCCGGTCCTTGTACCATTCTGACGCCAGCACAGCATCGCGATCGAACATCGCCCGGAACGCCGGGTCGTCCACCGTCAAACCGTCACTTGTCTTGCCATTGGCCATAATCTCAAGCAATGCCCGCAGCGGCGGTATCGCGCCGCTGACGGTGCCGTCGTCGAAGTAGGCCTTGGAGACACGCTCGTGCGTCGTCACCATCACGTTCATGGTGTGGATGAACACGTCAGCGTCCTGAAGCTCAGGTGCCAGCATCTCCGGCGTGAAAACCGCCTCCGGATGCAAGAAGATACGCCCAAAGTACTTGCGGACGAAAGTGGTCGTCATGCGATAGCCGAGACGGCTGGACGGCACGGTCACGCCGCCGTGGGTGAAATCGCTGATTTTCTCCAGGCTGCCCTCGGCGATGAGTCGTTTGGCGTCGCGTTCCTGCGGCGTCATGCGAGAGAACAGCTCGGGCATCAGCAGTGAGATGTCGTGTGCCACACGCATGTGAGGGCCGATGTAGCCGGCGCTGGAAATCCAGCCGTCGTAGCCTGTCAAAATGTATGACAGCAGCGCGGCATTCAGATCGAAAACCGCCGGCATCGAGTTGAACGGCCCCTTTGTCATGGCACCCTCGGAACCCGCACCGGTGGTCGACGGCGAGGCACCCGTCATGGACGAGATGAACTCCATGAACAGTTCGGGCAACTCCATGAAATGCAGCGGCGAGAAGGCGCACAGCGGCGGGATGCCGCCGTCCTCGGGGTTGTTGCGTCGCCCGGCCGTCACGATGTCGACCGGCACCGGCAGCGGCTGGCTCAACGGCACGCGGCGCACCAGGTGGGACGCCAGGGTGGTGACGGCCGTCTGATTGGCGCGCACAATGTCGGGGCGACGCTGCAGATAGCGAGGGTTCTTTGACGGCTTGCCACCGACAAGGCGGGGGTTGGCCGAGCTGACGATGTATTTGACCGGCTGACCGGAAGAATCCAGCCCGGTGGCTGCAAAGGCCCGCAGTCGATCGGCCATCGGAGCGCTGAAGGCACCAAAGGCCGGCGCGTCGTCGACCATGTCCTGCACATCTTCTTGGGTGAGAGGCTGGAAGTTCGACATGAAAACGCCGTCCTGCGACATGTCGAGTTCGGTCTGCTTGTCGTAGCCGCGATAGATCGCGTCGTCAGGACGCTGGAACAGCAATGCCTCGCAGTTGGTCAACAGCTTGTAGGAGCGGGACTTGTCCAGGCCGACAAGTTCGCCCGAGATGACGGTCGACGCGCTGATGTCGTCCTCTGTTTGCACCTTCTGCGCGGGGAAGAAGTCATGACGCAGACCGAACAGGCGCCACGCGCCGTCGGTCTCGAAGCCGACGCGCAGCATGTTCACGGTGATTTTCTCGCCGTCCAGACGCAGGTCGTTGCCCTTGCGTCCGTTTATCGTGCCGACAGAGAAGTGGCTGCGCCAATCCTCCCCCCACTCGGGAAGGTAGTAGCGCTTGATGACGTAGACCAGCTCGAGGATGTCCGGCGGGATGGCGCCGACCCAAGCGTTGTACTCGTCCGAATAGTCTGCCGAGGTGCTCAGCAGTTTGATGACCGAGCCGTTGCTGCGACCGTCATCCAGGACGCCTCGCTGATCGACCCCGCAGCGCGCCGGATCGGCGAACCGGTCGGTGTAGTCGCGGTTGATGATGGCCGCCACGGCATCCATGTCTTCGTCGAAGTTGGCGACATACACGTTGCCGCCCACGAAAGCGTCCGAGATTGATTTCGAGATCTCCGACTTGCCGCCGCCCGACACCGTGCTGGGCTTGTGGCAGGTCGTGACGTGCGCATCGGTGCCGACGAGCGTCCACTTGCTGGGGTCGGTGACCAGCGGGCTCATCTTCACCTGGTAGCCGTTCGGCTCGACGTACACCCGCCCAGCCGTCAGCGGCAGTGAGCCGGACTCCCACGAAACCGTGCGTGTACGCAACGAGTAGAGCGCCCCGGACGGCACCAGCGCCACGTTGGGCAACTCCGAATCCAGGGCATAGCCGCCCGGCTGCATTGTGAACCGTCGAGGGTCTCGTGCCACCACATCAAGCAAGCTGTACTCGTCGCCTGCCGGCCGGCCGAGGAACTCCTGACCCAGATCGAAGCTTGGGTAGACCCGGGCTCCGCCGGCGTGCTCCTCTTCCGCATTGCCGAACAGATTGGCCGAGTACGAAATGTGCGACTTGACTTCCTTCTTGCAGTAACCGAAGTAGTTGTCTGCGATCACCGTGACGATGACGCCCCGGGCGTCCCGCGCCACGATCTTGAAAGCCTGACCGCCGTTGTAAAGCTCGTCCTCCGACTGCCAGCACATGCCGTCGCGCTTCTGCCGTGGCGTGGCGTCGGCGACGTTTGGTAGACCCAAATCTTTCTTGCGCGTCGCCGTCAGGTGAGGCGCCAGAATGACGCAACCGGTGTGGCCCGTCCAGTTTTGAGGCTTCAGCGACGAATCGTTCTCTGGCAGGTATGGGTCACCGCCGTTTCCGAACACACCCTCGACGAAATCCAGGTTCGACACGAGCGAGCCTGGGGCGAAGAAACGCACCTCCATGCGGTGCTCAAGCACAAACCCCGGCACTGCGGGCTCGACAATCGGGCGAAGCAGCAGTGAGACGTAGCAGCGGGCGGGCGAGTCCTGGTTGGCCGTGTAGGGCAGCACCATATCGGCATCCGGTGGCTGAAAGGCCAGGCCCAGCAAGCGGGCGAAGACTGCCTTCGGCACCGCGATCTTGTCGTCTGGAATCGGCAGCCCACCCTCGGCCACATGGAAGACGCCCGCGGTGGTCCGTCGATCGTTCAACGGGTTGTGCAGCACGCCATTGGCCAGGCGGTAGGACGACAGGCGGGGGCTCACGACCTCATCGGAGTCATAGGGCAACGACATGGTTCGCGCCAGCCCGGCTTCGTCAAGGACGAAGGTGCGTTTGGGCAGCTGCGGGGCATCGACATCGGCCAGATACGAGTCGAGGAACGCCTGAATGCGCTGATCAGCCGCGCAATAGCGGTCAGCCAAACGGCGATTCAGCTCGCGCTGACGGGCCAGTATGGGGGCGGCCAACAGGGCCGCTTCGCTGTCTTCGAAACCGGCCGGGCAGGGCAACCCAAGCTGGGCCAGGCGGAGGTCGACGTACGGGTTCTGACTCATACCATCAATTATGAGCGCATTGACACCATGCTTAGGTGCCAAGCTCGTCAGGCGGGACGGTCGCAGCAAGCTGGCCGCAAGCTCCGTCGATGTCGCGGCCGCGGGTATCGCGAACCGTCACTGGTACATGGGCGCGCTCCAGACGAGCGACGAAATCGGTTAGGCTCTGGGCGGTTGAGGCAGTCCAGCGCGACCCCGGCGTGGGATTCAGCGGTATCACATTTACATGCACCCATGCCCAATCGCCGCGCTTGCGCAGTTCCCGCGCCAGGGTGTCGGCCCGCGCTGCCTGGTCGTTGACGTCGCGAATCAGCGCGTATTCAATCGAAACCCGGCGTTTGGTCACCCGCGCATAGTTCCAGGCCGCATCTAACACTTCCGCCACCTTGAACCGCTTGTTGACGGGCACCAGCTCGTCGCGCAGCTCATCGTCGGGCGCGTGCAGCGACAATGCCAGCGTCACGGGAAGACCCTCGGCAGACAGACGAACCATCGCGGGCACCAACCCCACCGTCGAGATTGTGACCCCGCGGGCCGAGATTCCCCAACCGTTCGGCACCGGTTCAATGATCTGTCCGATCGCGGTCATCACCGCGTTGTAGTTCGCCAAGGGCTCCCCCATGCCCATGAAAACCACATTACCGACGCGGCCAGGTTTGCCGGGCAAACTGCCGGATACCAGCGCCGCCTCGGCGTCGGCGAGTTGCGCCAGTATCTCCACGTCCGTCAGGTTGCGCTGAAGCCCGCCTTGGCCGGTGGCGCAGAATGGGCAGCCCATACCGCAGCCAGCCTGCGACGAAATGCACAAGGTGTCGCGGCGTAGGTAACGCATCAGAACGGACTCGATCACGGCACCGTCGTGTAGACGCCACGCCCGCTTGACGGTTCGTCCCTTGTCGGCGGTCAGTTCCGAGGCCAGGGTCAATGGCGGGGCAAACCAGCGCTTAGCCACCAGCTCGCGCATGGCCAGCGGCAAATCTGTGTAGTCGGCTGGGTCGAGTTCGTGCCGCTCGAAGACGTGCCGGGAAATCTGGCCCGCCCGGAACGCCGGTAGACCTGCAGCCTCAACCTCGGCCACCCGCTGCGCGGCCGTCAGGCCGAACCAGTGCGTCACCGCCCCACCATGATCCACAGGTTGAGCAGGGCCCAGGCCACTGGTGCGCAGTAAAGCATTGAGTCCACCCGGTCGATCACGCCACCGTGACCGGGCAGCAGCTTGCCCATGTCCTTCACACCGAAATCACGCTTCATGGCCGACTCGATCAAATCTCCGATTGTCGCACAGAGCCCCAGTACGACGCCGAACACCACACCCTGCCACCAGGGGGCGTGCAGTACGAATTGAACGAGCAGGGCACCTGCCACGCCAGCACAGACGATTCCGCCGACGAAACCTTCCCATGTTTTCGCTGGGCTGATTTTTGGGGTCATGTGGTGACGGCCTAGCGACGACCCCGCGAAGTAGGCGCCCGCGTCATTCAGCGCGATACATGTGATGTACACGGCGAGCTCGCCAACCGGGTGGGCAGTGCGGGCCATCGCCACCACGAAAGTCGCCATCAAAGGCAGATATGCGATCATGAAGGTGGTGACGGCCGCATCCGCCACGAATCCCTCGACGGGCCGTGTGAGGCGCCACCCCCACGCCACCAGCGCCAGCAGAACACAACCGATGAAACCAATCGGCAAGGGAGCCAACGCGGCGGGCGCGAACCATGTGAGTCCGTACTCAGCTATGAGCAAAGCTGCTCCGCCGACCGCCACAACCTGCCAGACCGGACGCCAACCCCTCTGCGATGCGGCATGGGCAAGTTCCTGCGAGCCGATGACCACGAAGGCCCCCAGCACCACGACGAAACCCCAACGGAACCAGACCCCAGTGACTGTCACAATGGCGATCAGCACCGCAGCTACAACCAGGCGCATCGCCAGGTCACGAAACTTGGATGCCACCGGCGGGGAGTCTGGCGCTGTCACACCGCCATCAATTCTTGCTCTTTGGCTTTCAGCATGGCGTCGACCGCCTCGATGTGCTTCTTCGTCGCGGTGTCCAGTTGCTTCTCAGCCCGGGCGGCATCGTCCTCACTGATCTGCTTGTCCTTTTCGAGCCGCTTGATCGCCTCCATGGCGTGGCGGCGAATGTTGCGCACGGCGACGCGACCGTCCTCGGCCTTGGTGCGGGCCGTCTTGACGTACTCCTTGCGCCGCTCCTCGGTGAGCTCCGGAAGGACGACACGGATGGTGTTGCCGTCGTCGCTGGGTGCCACACCGAGGTCTGAATCGCGGATTGCCCTCAACATCGCCGGCAACGCCGTCCTGTCGAAGGGTGTGATCAGCATTGTGCGAGGCTCAGGCGAGTTGAAGGTCGCCAACTGCAACAGCGGCGTTGGCGACCCATAGTAGTCAGCCTGAAGCTTGGAGAACATGTCCGGTGTGGCCCGCCCGGTGCGGATGGCCGCAAAATCTTGACGCGCGTAGTCCACCGCACCAGCCATTTTCGACTCCGCTTCGCGGGTGATGTCGTCAATCATGAATTTCCTCTTCTACTTTGAATGACAGTCACGATTGTCTCACGCCGACTGCACAATTGTCCCAATCGCGTCACCGGCAGCCGCCCGCGCGATGTTGCCGTTGACGTCGAGATTGAAAAACACCATGGGCATGCGATAGTCCCGAGCGAGTGAAACGGCCGTGGCATCGGCCACCTTGAGGTCGCGCGACAGGAACTCGTCGAAGCTCAGCACATCGAACTTCTTGGCGTCAGAATGCTTGTTAGGGTCATGGTCATAAACCCCGTCGACACCGTTCTTACCCATCAGAATGACCTCCGCACCCATTTCGAGCGCACGCTGCGCGGCCACCGTGTCCGTCGAAAAATACGGCATACCCGAGCCGGCACCGAAGATCACCAACCGTCCCTTTTCGAGGTGACGGATGGCCCGCAGCGGAATGTACGGCTCAGCAACCTGGCCCATCGCGATAGCCGTCTGCACTCGCGTCGGCAGCCCGGCTTTCTCGCAAAAATCCTGCAACGCCAGTGCATTCATGACCGTGCCGAGCATGCCGATGTAGTCGGCCCGCCCACGATCCATACCGCCGGCTTGAAGTTCAGCGCCACGGAAGTAGTTGCCGCCGCCGACGACCACCGCCACCTGCACGCCGGACCTGACGACGTCTGCGATTTGAGTGGCGATGGATGACACGACACCCGGGTCGACGCCCAGGGAACCACCGCCGAAGGCCTCACCGGAAAGCTTCAACAACACACGACGGTAGGCCATGGTGGCTCCTTCACTACTGGGGGACGGCATACGTCGAACCCTAACTCTATCTGATGGGCACCGTTTCCTTGACGCTGGTCGCGTTTGCCTGGATTCGGCCTGGGCGCACCAGCCAAATCCGTGGGCTCCGCTGGGGCCTATGCCCCAGCGGCGAAGCGAACGAACCGGGTGATCTTGACGCCGGCGTCTTCGGCCTGCTGTCCGATCGTCTTGGATTCGTCCGACAAGGACTGCTGCTTCAGCAGCACAGAGTCCTTTAGGAAGGCGGCGACGCGACCCTCCACGATCTTCGGGATGATCGCCTCAGGCTTGCCCTCTTCCTTGGCGGTCTCCTCGGCGATGCGGCGCTCGGTGGCAAGGACGTCCTCGGGCACATCCGCGTCGGTGACGTACTGGGCGTGCATGGAAGCAATCTGCAAGGCCACGGAGTGTACGAAGCCTGAATCGTGGCCCTCGTATTCGACCATGACACCCACCTGCGGCGGCAGGTCCTGCGAGCGGCGGTGCAGGTACACCTCGACCTGGCCGTCGAACCAGGCCAGATCCTGCAACTCGATCTTCTCGCCAATCTTGGCCACCAACTCGGCGATCGTGTCGTCAACCGTCTTGCCCTCTTCAAGCATCAACGCGTTGCCGGCCACCGTCCCCTCGGCGTGAGCCTGGTCGGCGGCCTGCGCGATGCGATCAGCCAACGCGACAAACTCCGCGTTCTTGGCGACGAAGTCGGTCTCGGCGGCCAACTTGAGCAAGGCATGGCCGTGTGCGGCGACCAGGCCATTGCTGGCCTCACGGTCGTTGCGAGCGGCGGCCTTGGTGGCACCGGTGACGCGCAGGATCTCGACGGCGCGCTCGAAGTCGCCGTCCGCCTCGGTCAGGGCCTTCTTCGCGTCCATCATGCCCGCGCCTGTGCTGTCACGCAGCTTCTTGACATCAGCAGCTGAAATTGCCATGTTGTTTTGCCTTTCTTGTCAATGCTTGGGGTTGGGGTGATCAGTCTTGCTCGGCGGCGGTGTCGCCGTGGGCGCTGACAAAGCCAGCCGCCTCAGCGGCCGCCACAGAGTTGAACCAGACCTCGGCGACCGTACGCGAGTACCAGGGCGATTCCGGCGTGTGGAACTTCATCGAGTCCTCGTTGCCCTTGATGTCATAGCCTTCGGGCGGGTTGTCCCCGCAGTAGGAGCCGTCACCGTACTCAGCCTTGGCCGGCTCGGCCGGCTCGGCGACCACGACGGGCTCAGCGACGATCTCGACTGGCTCGGCGACGATCTCGACTGGCGCTTCGGCGATGACAACTTCTTCAACGACAGGCTCGGCAACGGCTGCGGCCTGCGCAGCAGGAGCCTCAGCGACCAGCAGCTCGCGCTCCCAATCGGGCATCGGCTCAGCCTCAACTTCTGCCACACCACCAGTGGAGCGGGCCACCAGGCCGTCAGCCACGGCGTCCGCCATCAGCTTGGTCAGCAAGGCGGTGGCGCGGATGGCGTCGTCATTGCCCGGGATCGGGAAATCGACCTCGTCCGGGTCGCAGTTGGTGTCGAGGATGGCCACCACCGGGATGCCCAGCTTGCGGGCCTCATCGATGGCCAAGTGCTCCTTGATGGTGTCGACCACCCAAATGGCCTGCGGCAGGCGGGCCATGTCCTTGATACCACCCAGCGACAGCGCCAACTTGTCCTTCTCGCGACGCATGCCGAGCAGTTCTTTCTTCGTCAAGCCGCCCGCGGTGACCGTCTCGAGATCCATCGCCTCAAGCTCCTTGAGACGCTGGGTGCGCTTGGAGATGGTTGCGAAGTTCGTCAACATGCCACCTAGCCAGCGCTGGTCCACATAGGGCATGCCAACGCGGGTTGCCTGCTCGGCAATGGCCTCTTGGGCCTGCTTCTTGGTGCCGACGAACAGCACCTGGCCGCCCTTCGCCACGACAGACTTGATGAAGGCGGACGCCTCTTCGATGTATTTGATGGACTGACGCACGTCGATGATGTAGATGCCGTTGCGGTCGTTGAAGATGAATCGCTTCATCTTGGGGTTCCACCGGCGGGTCTGATGTCCAAAGTGAACGCCGTTGTCCAGCAACTGACGTACGGTGACGGCGGCCATGGCCGTTCCTTTCCAGCAGGGCATACCTGCGCTCTCACGCACGGCTTGGGCCGTGCTCGGTTGTTGGCCAGAACAAGATGTGCTGGCCCCTGGCATGCCACCGGTAACCGCCTCTGAAAGGCTCAGAGGACCTCGGCGACCGACCCGTCTAGACGACGGCAGGGCATGCGCGTAGTCAGATCCGAAGAACTGCGAAAGGAAACTCTACCAGCAAGGCGAAGCACGATGCCAGTGCTGCGACACTATGCCAGCCAGCGGGCCTCATGATCGGCGATGATGGTCCGCGCATCGTCATAGTTGAGCGCCACCGGCAGATCGGGGAACTCGTCCAGCACCCGTTGCGGCGGGCAGTAAAGTATGCCGACCGACGCCGCGTTCAACATGGCGGTGTCGTTGTAGGAATCACCCATGGCCACCGTGTCAAAACCCAGAGCGCCGAAGGCCTCGACGGACGCCCGCTTTTGATCGGGCAGGCGCAGGCGATACCCAGTCAAACGCCCGGCGTCATCGACCACCAGGTTGTGGCAAAAGATCGTGGGATTGCCCAGTTGGCGCATCAACGGCACGGCGAACTCGGCGAACGTGTCCGACAGGATCACCACCTGGTGATGGACCCGCAGCCAATCCAGAAACTCGACGGCGCCCGGGTACGGATGCATTGTGGCGATGACATCAGTCACGTCGTCCAGGCTCAGCCCATTAGCCGCCATGACATCGAAACGATGCCGCATCAACTGGTCGTAGTCGGCCAGATCGCGAGTGGTCAATTTCAACTCGTCGATGCCAGTGCGTTCGGCCACGTTGATCCATATCTCAGGCACCAAAACGCCCTCGAGATCGAGCGCCGCCAGCCATGGTCTCGTCATTGCACACCCTCCAACCGCAGCACTCGGGGTGGCCCGCCAACTACCGAACTGGCGATCAGATCCGCGACGCAGGCCTGCTGATCGGCCTCCGAGGCGGTGTGCGTTTGAAGATGCAACTCGGCCGACCACGGCGAATGGTCGTCCAGTATGGACGATCGCGTCTGCCGCACGTTGGCAACCGACACCTGGTGGTCGGCAAAGACCTTGGCGACGGTGGCCAGCACACCCGGCGCATCGACCACCTGGAACCTCAGATGGTAGCGGGTCATCGCCTCACCGATGGGCGCCACGGGACGGATCTCGTCGATCATTTGCCCCGGCCCGGCAACACCGTGGACACGGTTGCGGGCCACCGCCACAACATCGCCGATGACCGCCGAAGCCGTTGGCACGCCGCCCGCGCCGGGGCCCAGGAACATCAGGCGCCCAGCCTGGTTGGAAAGTACGAACACGGCGTTGTCGGGGCCGTGAACACCCGCCAGCGGATGCTCGACCGGCACCATCGCCGGATGCACCCGCACCGAAATCGCGCCACTGGGCAGTATTTCGCAGACCGCCAGAAGCTTGACGACGCAACTCGCTTCCGCAGCCGCCGCAATGTCCTGGGGGGTCAAGTCCGTGATGCCCTCGCAGTACACCTGGTCGGCGGTGACGGGCGAATGGAACGCCAGGCTGGCCAGAATGGCCGCCTTGTTGGCGGCATCGCGGCCCTCGACGTCGGCGGTCGGGTTGGCTTCGGCGAACCCAGCAGCCTGGGCTTGCGCCAAGGCATCGGCAAAGGTGGTGCCGTCCCTGGTCATCTTGTCGAGGATGAAGTTCGTTGTACCGTTGACGATTCCCATGACGGTGGTGATCTCATCGCCGACCAGCGACTCGCGCAACCCTCGGATGATGGGAATCGCGCCGGCTACCGCGGCCTCGAAATACAGATCGACGCCCTGCCTGTCGGCCGCCTCAAACAACTGGCTGGATTGCGCCCCGAGAAGGGCCTTGTTGGCCGTCACCACCGACGCGCCGCCTTCAATAGCTGACCTGATGAGTGAGCCGGCCGGCTCAATGCCACCCATCAACTCGATGACGATATCGGGCCCGGCCGCCACCAGCGCGGCCGCGTCCGAGGTGAACGTGATGTGCTCGTAGCCGGGCCGGGGGGTCTCTGGGTCCAGCACCGCCACGCCGATCAGTTCCAGCGGACGGCCGATGCGGGCAGCTAGTTCGTCGGCCTGAGCCGTGAGCAGTCGAAGCACCTGCGACCCGACGATGCCGCTGCCCAAAAGGGCCACCTTGAGCGGAGTGTTTTCTGTCATAGTGCCATCACCTGCCAACATCTAGTTTCATTACATCGTCCATCGTCTCACGGCGCAGCAACACCGTGGCGACGCCGTCCTTCACCGACACGACCGGAGGACGGGCACTGCCATTGTAGTTGCTGGCCATGGAGCGCTGATAGGCACCGCTGGCGGGAACGGCGATCAGATCGCCCGCCTTGACATCGCCGGGCAGGTAAACGTGGGGAACCAGGATGTCCCCGGTTTCGCAGTGCTTGCCGACCACGCGACACAACTGTGGTGACGCATCTGAGCCCCGGTTGGCGAGGATTGCCGTGTATTCGGCCTGGTACATCGCCGGGCGCGGGTTGTC
>WQYR01000036.1 GCA_009781145.1 Propionibacteriaceae bacterium
CTGCCCAGCCCGTTGCGTGACCGTTTCGGGTTCACGGCCACCCTGGATTTCTACAAGACGAACGATCTGGAGGGCATCGTCGCCCGATCGGCCGGAAAGCTGGGGCTGCGCTTTCAAGATGACGCCATTCACCAGATCGCCACGCGGTCGCGTGGCACACCCCGCATCGCCAACCGATTGCTGCGCCGCGTGCGGGACTATTCCCAGATCCACGGGGACGGCGCGTTGACGCTGGACGTCGCAAACAGCGCGTTGGAACTGTACGAGGTGGACGCTCTGGGGCTTGACCGGCTTGATCGTGCGGTTTTGGATGCGGTTTGCCGAAAGTTCGGCGGCGGTCCAGTCGGCCTTTCAACCCTGGCGATCAGTGTGGGCGAGGAACCCGAGACCGTCGAGGAGGTGGCGGAGCCGTTCCTTGTGCGTCTGGGATTCCTGATGCGAACGCCGCGCGGCCGTGTCGCCACAGCGGCTGGGTGGCATCATCTGGGCTTGACGCCGCCCCAAAATGACCCGCCAGGGCTTTTCGGCTAGGACAAGTGGGCATCTCTCGCTAGAATAGTGCGGTGCGTCGAAATGGCGCGTGCGGTTCGCGCTGTCAGCGCGCATGGCACGCCGCGTTAAGGCGTTCATGGGCGTACTCTTCAGGCGCCTTTCATCGACCACAGAACGGAATTCATTGTGGGGAATTGGGTCTGGCTGATCTACATCGTCATCATCGGTGGTTTTATCTACTTGATGATGATCCGCCCGAATCAGAAGCGGGCGGCTGAGCAAAAAACCATGATGGATGCGATCCAGCCTGGTGCGCGCGTCATGCTGACGTCCGGGCTGTTCGGCACGATCCAGGCGGTTGGCGACCAGCAAATGGTCGTCGAACTGGCACCTGGCATGGCTGTCACGATCGTCAAGCAGGCGGTCGCCAAGGTGGTGCCGGAGTCGGAAGAAGAGTTCGAGTACACCGACGAGCATGAGCAAATCGAGGGGGACGCCGGCGAGCCCAGCGCCATCGAGGCAGCCAAAACGGACGTTGATGAGGCATCAAGCCAGGCTGAGACGGCATCGGAAGATGACACCATCAAGCCCGCCGAGGCGCCCGACTTCGAGCCTCCGGCGGACGAGGCAAAGCCCGCACCTCGCACCGGATCCAAAAAGTGACGCAAGGAAGTCATGGACAAGAACTACAAGCCAGGTCACAAGCTAACAGCCTTTGCGGTGATAATCGCGTGCCTGTATGGCCTGATGGCCTTGGGTGCCACGTGGACGCCCCGGCTCGGCCTCGACCTTAAGGGCGGCACCACCGTCACCCTGACAGCCCGGGCCGACACCACTTCGGCGCCCGTGCCGGTCGACACAGCATCGCCGTCGGCGTCCCCGACCGACCAGCCATCGGCCACCCCAACAGCCGGAAACACCAACGGTGCGCCCAGCGCCGACGCCATGCAACAGGCGTTGAACATCATTCAGCAGCGCGTCAACTCGCTTGGTGTCGGCGACTCGTCTGTGCAGTTGCAGGGCAACAACCAGATTCAGATCGCCGTGCCGGGCGTCGACTCGCAAGAGTTGGTCAACCTGGTCGGAAAGACCGCCGTGCTGGGTTTCCGAAACGTTTATCAGGTCGCTCAGTCGACCGCTCCGGTGCCCCTGCCTACCGCGACGCCGTCCGAGTCACCGACCGACACGGCGACAGCCACGCCGACGGCAGAGCCCACTGACACGACGGAGCCGTCCGCTAGCGAGACGGTCGTTGCACCGACGGAAACGCCCGCTCGTCGCGTTGCCCCCGCGCTTCCGACAGCGCCGCCGACGTCGCGTCCGACCACAGCCGGCAGCAACCCGAACACTTCCTTCTCCGATCTTCTGAACTGGCAGCCGACGGCCCAAGATACCGCCGATTTCACCAACTGGTCATGCGGCATGGTCGTCCAGGACGGAAAGCTGCCGGACGGCACGCCAGCCGCCAACGGGACGATGTACTACCCGGATGGCACGCCCATCGTCGACGTTTGGGATCAGCCGCTGTTCGCCTGCGACTCATATGCGCAGAAGTACTTGCTGGGCCCGGTCATTGTTCAGGGGCAGCGGGTCACCGGTGCCCAGTCTGGCATTCCTCAGGGTGGTGTCGCCTACCAGGTGACGTTGAGTTTTGACTCGGCAGGGACGAACGAATTCGCCCAGGCCACGGCCAAGCTGGTGAACCAGACCAGCCCGATGAACCAGTTCGCCATCGTGCTTGACGGGGCAGTCGTGTCGGCACCGCGTGTTGACTCCGCGATTCCCGGTGGCCAGGCACAGATCACCGGCACATTCACGCAACAGCAGGCCCAAGACTTGGCCCGCGTCCTCAACTACGGCTCGTTGCCGCTGTCATTTGACGCGTCCTCGGTCAGCACAGTTTCGCCGACATTGGGCGGCGAGCAACTGCGGGCCGGCATCCTCGCCGGCATCATCGGCCTGATACTGACGATGCTGTACGCGATGTTCTACTATCGCGGCCTTGCCATCATCGTCATCGGTTCACTGATTTCGGCGGCCGTCATCACGTATTCGGCAATCGTGCTGTTGGGCACAACGGTTGGCTTTGCGCTCAACCTGCCTGGCATCGCGGGCGTCATCTTGGCTATCGGTGTTACCGCGGACTCGTTCATCATTTTCTTCGAACGAATACGTGACGAGATTCGAGACGGTTACTCGTTGACGCACTCCGTCGAAAGCGGCTGGGTGAAGGCCCGTGGCACTATCGTGGTGGCCGACGCCGTGCAGTTGTTGAGCGCCGTCGTCCTGTTCTTCCTGGCCATCGGCGACGTGCGAGGCTTCGCATTTACGCTGCTGGTGACCACAATGATCGACTTGTTCATTGTGTTCTTCTTCAGTAAACCGTTGATGACGTTACTGGCCAGGCGTGATTACTTCCGCAGCGGGCGTCCGCTGTCGGGCTTCGACGCCGCGCATCTTGGTGTCACGCCGGAAGCGTTGCGCGGACGCCGGGCCAGCACCGGCACCGTCAAGCCTCGTGCGACCGACAAGGAGGCCTGAGATGGCAACCGACAAAAACAAGGCGTCCGCCAAGGCCGCCGACGCCGCCAAGTCCGTTGATGAAGATCTGGCCGATGACGCGACCGAAATCGTCAAGGAGACCAAGGTCCGCACCATCGACCACGAAAGCTTCGCGCACCGGTTGTATGTGTCGGACTTCAACATCGCCTTCGTCGAGAAGCGCCGCATCTGGTTCCTGATCTCCGGCGTGCTGCTGATCGTGCTTCTCGGCTCGATGGTGTTCCGTGGCGTCACGATGGGCGCCGACCGCATCATGAACTTCGGCGTCGATTTCACCGGTGGTTCCGTCTTCCAGGTGAACACCCCCGTCAGCGCCGATTCCATCACCGAGTACACCGACACGGCAAATGCCGTTGGGCTGCCGGACATGAACGGCCTTCAGGTGACAACGATGGGCAACAACGCCGTCCGGTTGCAGATGCGTACGTTGACCACCGACGAGGTGACCACGATGCGCGCAGCGCTGGCCGCCAAGGCTGGCGTTGACCCAATCGCGGGCGTCAACTACACGCTGATCGGCCCGTCCTGGGGCAAGCAGATCACCAGCAAGGGCATTCAGGCCATGGTGATCTTCCTGGTGCTGGTGGCCTTGATGATCGGCCTTTACTTCCGAAACTGGAAGATGTCACTGGCGGCCATGATCGGCCTGTTCCACGATCTGGTGGTGGTGATCGGAATCTATGGCTTGGTCGGGTTCACCGTGTCGCCGGCCACCATCACGGGCATCCTGACGATTCTGGGCTATTCGCTGTACGACAACGTGGTGGTGTTCGACAAGGTGCGAGAGAACGTCGTCGACCTTGAGCGAAAAGACTTTACCTATTCGCAAGCCGCCGATCTGGCGGTCAACCAGGTGTTTGTGCGGTCGATCAACACGACGATCGTCGGCGTGCTGCCGGTGCTGTCCATTCTGTTGGCCGGCATCATCTGGCTTGGCGGGCAGGGCCCGCTGCCTGACCTAGGTCTGGCCATGTTCGTCGGCATGATCACGGGCGCCTGGTCGTCGATCTTCATCGCCACCCCGATTCTGTGCATTCTGAAAGAAGCTGAACCAGGCATGAAACTGCACCGTGAGGGCGTCGAGCGCCGCATGGGTAAGTCGCAGACTCAGGTCATGATCACCACCACACTCTCCGAGGAGGTTCCGGCCCTGGCCAGCGCCCAAGTGACGACAGCGGCAGTGCCGGTCCAGGTGCGCCACGCGGCGTCAGCCGGACGTCCTCAACCGACGCGCCAGTCCCGCAGTCAAAGGAAAGGTTAGGCATGCCTGCGAACGTTGAGCGTGTGAAGAGCCTCATTCGCAACATTCCTGACTTTCCCAAGCCCGGCATCCAATTCAAGGACATCACGCCGCTGCTTGGCTCGCCAAGGGGGTTTTGTGACGCCATGGAGGCGATGCTTGAGGCGTCGCCACAGAAGATTGATGCGGTAGCCGGAATCGAGTCGCGAGGCTTCATATTTTCAGCCCCGATGGCGCTGATGCTGCACGTCGGCCTCGTGCCGATCCGCAAGCCCGGCAAGCTGCCAGGGACGGTCTTCGAGCAAAGCTTCGACCTGGAGTACGGTTCGTCCACGCTGGCTATGCATCAGGACGCCTTGCAGCCGGGTCAGCGGGTGTTGCTGGTTGATGACCTGCTTGCCAGTGGCGGCACGCTGATAGCGGCGGCCAAGCTGATTGAGCGCGCCGGGGCGATCGTCGCCCACACCAGCGTGCTGATCGAACTGATTGACCTGGGCGGACGCCAGGCCATGGCCGACGCCGGGCTGACATCCGTCAGCAGCATCCTCACCTACTGAGTGATCCCAAGAAGTCGTCGATTTCGGAACTGGTCGGTATGGTGTCCACGCCTCGGCGGGTCACTTTCAGGGCTCCGGCGGCGTTGGCTCGTCGGGCGGCAGCCACCGGGTCGAGCCCCGAAAGAAGCTCGGCAAGCATAACGCCCGTGTGGGTGTCGCCAGCCCCGTTGGTGTCGAATGGCTTTTGGGGGAATCCCGGAACAGAGGTGGTTTCGCACCAGCCACTGACGGCGCACCCGGCCGGGCCATCCCGAACGATAGACAAAGCGCCAGGCGGCAGAAAACTCGGCAACGCCTCGGCTGCTTCCGCCATGTCGGAGCTGCCCGTCATGAACTTCGCTTCCTCGGCGTTGGACGTCCAGATCGTCGTGCGCGCCAAGGTGGCGCGGCGTGTTGGGTCGTCCAGTTCGGCAAAGGCAGCACCAGGGTCGAGCACAACCTGGACGCCTGGGCGTAGCGTGGCAAGCCAGTCAAGCAATGGGCCCGCGGTTGGCCCCTGCAACGTGTAGCCAGAGATGGCGACAAAATCGCCTGGCTGTGGGTCGCTGGTATCAAGCGACGCGACGCTGATGCGACGTTCGGCGCCCTGGACGGTGACAAAGGTGCGCTCGGCTGACGGCTCGACGAAAACCATGCACACGCCGCTGTCAATCTCGTCCACGATGGGGGAGGAAACCGTCACACCGTCGGCTTTCAGAACAGATCGGATCATGTCGCCCGCCGGCCCCCGGCCGACCGACCCGGCATGCACGCAGCGCGCCCCTGAGCGGACGGCCGCCAGCAGCACCGTGACTGCGCCGCCAGCCTGCTGGTGCCGAGCCGTGGCGACGGAGTTGGTGCCGCGCCGAGGCAGGAAGGGTATGTCGATGACATCATCAACCAGCGCCTGCGCTGTGTGGATCAACCGGCCATTTCTCACCTTCCCAGACTAGACTGGTCGGTACATAGACCGGGCGTGGAGGTGGCGGATGCGCGAAGACACACAGTTGGCACCGCAGCCGTCCGCACTGACCGAACCCGTCGACGAACGGACGGACGAACCTACCCGCCCCATAATGCGATCGCTGCTGGCCCGGTGGGGGGCCGCCAGGCCAAGCCATTCGGCGGTGCTCAACCCGCTGTTCACCGTCATCCGATCCGTCCACCCCAAGGCCGACCTGGCCCTTATCGAGCGGGCCTACCGCACCGCCGAGCATTACCACGACGGGCAGGTGCGCATCAGCGGCGAGCCGTACATCACGCACCCGCTGGCCGTGGCAACGATCCTGGCCGAGCTTGGCATGACGGAGGCGACGCTGTGCGCTGCCTTGCTGCACGACACCGTTGAGGACACCAGCTACACGATGGAGCAGCTACGGGCCGATTTCGGTGAGGAGATTGCCTCCCTGGTCGATGGCGTCACCAAGCTCGACAAGGTCGAGTTCGGTTCGGCAGCCAAGGCCGAGACTCTTCGCAAGATGGTCATTGCGATGAGCCGCGATATTCGCGTACTGCTGATCAAGCTGGCCGACCGTTTGCACAACATGCGCACCATCGGCTATCTGGACCGGGCCAAAGCTGAGCGCATCGCGTCAGAAACGTTGGAGATTTTCGCTCCGTTGGCTCACCGCCTGGGCATGAACACCATCAAGTGGGAACTGGAGGATCTGGCCTTCCAGGCCCTGGAACCGAAGGTTTATGACGAGGTGGTCAACATGGTGGCCGAGGCCGCGCCCGAGCGCGAGCGCCAACTGGCCGAGGTGACTGACATCGTCAAAGCCGACCTGGCCGAAGGAAAGATCAGCGCCACCGTGTATGGACGCCCGAAGCACTACTACTCGATCTACCAAAAGATGGTGGTGCGGGAGCGCGAGTTCAAGGACATCTACGACCTCGTCGGTTTGCGCATTCTGGTTGATTCGGTGCGTGACTGCTACGCGGCGCTGGGTGTCATGCACCACCGCTGGTCGCCGCTTCCGGGCCGGTTCAAGGACTACATCGCGTTGCCGAAGTTCAACATGTACCAGTCGTTGCACACGACGGTGCTGGGCCCGGGTGGGCGCCCCGTTGAACTGCAAATCCGCACTTGGGACATGCACCAGCGGGCCGAGTACGGCGTCGCCGCGCACTGGAAGTACAAGCAGAACCCCAACGCCACCAGGGGTGACGTCGACTCGATGGATTTCTCCTGGGTGCGCCAGTTGAAGGAATGGACGAAAGAGGCCGACGACCCGGGCGAGTTCCTCGACACGTTGCGGTTCGAGATCAACTCGGACGAGGTTTACGTCTTCACGCCGAAGGGCGACGTGGTGGCATTGCCGACGGGGTCGACGCCTGTCGACCTGGCGTACGAGATTCACACGGAGGTTGGCGCCCGGTGCATAGGCGCGCGCGTCAACGGGCGCCTGGTGCCCCTGGAGACGAAGCTGAGCTCAGGCGACCAGGTTGAGATTTTGACGACGAAGTCTGAGAACGCCGGTCCCAGCCGCGATTGGCTGAGTTTTGTCGCCAGCCCGCGCGCCAAGGCCAAGATTCGGCAGTACTTCACCCGCGAGCGTCGCGATGATGCCATCGAGCAGGGCAAGGATGCCCTCGCCAAGGCCCTGCGGAAGACCGGCCTACCACTACAGCGTCTTTTGACGGTTGAACACCTCACAGCGGTCGCAGACAGTTTCAAGATACCCAACGTCGACTCCCTGTACGCCGCCATCGGCGAGGGGACGGTGGGTGCGCCCGGTGTCGTGCAGCGCCTGATCGGCACTGAGGGTGGCCTTGAGCCGGCCATGGAGGAAAACCTCGAGGATCGCCCGATCCTGATCAACCGGCTGTCTTCGCGGCGCCCGACGAATGATGTGGGCGTCATCGTTGACGGCGACCCGTCCATGTGGGTCAAGTTGGCGCGCTGCTGCACACCACTGCCCGGTGACGACATTCTGGGCTTCATAACTCGCGAGAACGGTGTTTCGGTGCACCGCACCGATTGCACCAACGCGCGGGCGCTGCTGGCTCAGCAGGATCGGATTGTGCCCGTCGAATGGGCGCCGACGGCCTCGGCCGGCTACGAGGTCAGTGTGCAAGTCGAAGGGCTCGACCAAACGGGCATGCTGTCGGATGTCGCCAAGGTCCTGGCGGACCTGAAGGTCAACATCACGGCGGCCAACATGACGACGACAAAGGATCGCATCGTGAAGATGCGATTGAGCTTCGAGGCATCGGACCCGAAGCACCTGCAGCACGTGCTGGCGTCCATCAAGAAGGTGCCAGGCGTTTACGACATATATCGGGTCAAGCAGTAGTGCTGATTGCCGTCATTCTGCGCAAGGTCGCAGGATTTGGCCAATCAAACCACGAACTCGTCCAGGGCCGCTTGGGCCTGCTCACGCCACGCTTTGTAGGTCGTGATCGACTCACGCAACTGGGTTGAGCGCTTGGTGTCGCCCTTGGCTTCGGCGTCGTCGGCCTGCTTCTCCAGTTTGGTGATCTGGGTGGTGAACATGTCGACGGTGTCTTGGGCGCGCTGACGGGCCTGCGGGTCGGTACGGCGCCACTCGGCGTCCTCGGCTTCCCGGACGGCATTCTCCAGAGCCCGCACGCGGGAGTCGAAGGAGTGCATTGCACCGCGCGACACCCGTCCATGCGAGTTGTACTTGATGAGGAAGCCGCGAAGCTGCGCCCGCGCCTGCTGGGGGTCTGTGACGGGCGTCTTGATGGTGGCCTCGGCCTCCGCCAAGATTGCCTCCTTGGCCTGCTCGTTGGCCTTGAATTCGCCGCTTTGCTCGTCGTAGGCGGCGGAGCGGGCCTGGAAGAACGTGTCCTGGATCGCCCGGAATTCGCCCCACAGCTTGTCGTCAGCTTGGCGACCGGCCGAACCGGCCGCCTTCCAGCGGTTCATCAGCGTGCGGAAAGCCTCTGCCGTGTCGCGCCAGTCGGTTGACGTTGCCAGTGGTGCCGCTTCGGCGATGATTGCCTCCTTGGCGGCCTGGGCCACCACGTTGGCGGCGCTGACGTCCGCGAAATGAGTCTTGCGCCGGCGCGTGTAGGTGGTGCGGGCAGCCGAGAACCGCTTCCACAGGTCGTCGTCGGTGGTCTTGTCGATGCGGGGAAGCATCTTCCACTCGTCCAGCAGGCTGTGGAAGCGTGTGACACCGGACTTCCAGTCGTTGCCGCCCGCCAGTTTCTCGGCCTCGGCGACCATGCCTTCTTTGGCTTCCTTGGCCCGGTTCTGGGCCTCCACCCGCTGAGCGCGACGCTGCTCGGCCTGAACGCTGATGATCGGGGTTAGCGTGTCGAGTTGGCCTGACAGGGTCTCCAGGTCACCGACGGCGTTGGCCTCGGCGATGTTGGCCTTGAGTGTTGTTATCGAGCGGCGAGCCTCGTCCGGCGACATTGAGCCGGCGATGACGCGCTGCCCCAGCAGTGCCACTTCGGCCGCCAGTGAGTCGTAACGTCCCGTGAAGAAAGCCATGGCCTCGTCGGCGCTGACGTCAGGCACCTGGCCGACGCGGCGTTCGCCGTCGGCGGTGCGGACGTAGACCGTGCCGTCATCTTCCACGCGGCCGAAGCTGGCGTCACCGGTCGTCGGCACCGTCATTGCGGGCACCGAATCAGGCACCGTCTCTGCGATGGGCTCTCGCACTGTCTCTGCGACAGGTTCCTCGGCGGGCTCTGGCGCTGCTTCTGCGACAGGTTCCTCGACCGGTTCTGGCACTGCTTCTGCGACAGGTTCTTCGACTGGCTCAGGCGCTGTCTCTGCGACGGGTTCCTCGACGGGCTCCGGCACCGTCTCTTCGACGGGCTCTGGCGCTGCCTCTTCAACGATCTCGGCGATGACGTCTTCGACTGTCTCGTCGACGGGTTCGGGCACGGCAGCCTCGACGGCGGCTTCATCTACTGTTTCGGGGGACACATCCACGGCAGCATCGACGATTTCGGCGTCGACACGGTCGTCGGACGGACTTATTGACTCACTCATGGAATATATCTTGCCCGATAGACTGTCAGATGTGTTCATCGAATCTGCACCAGATGCCCGTCTGTGGGCGAATTGTTACCTTTTTCCCACGGAGGTGAGCATCTGATGGCGACAAAAGTGAAGCCCCTATCGGGGTTCCCGGAGTATCTGCCGTCCGGCCGCATGGTTGAGCAGCGGGTGCTTGACATCCTGCGCGAGACCTTCGAACTGCACGGCTTCGCCGGCATCCAGACCCGCTCTGTGGAGCCATTGGAGGAGTTGTCGCGCAAGGGTGAGATCACCAAGGAGGTCTATGTCGTCCGCCGGCTACACGCCGAGACGGGTGGCAAGGACGACCTGGGTCTCCACTTCGACCTGACGGTGCCGTTCGCCCGGTATGTGCTGGAGAACGCTGCCGCGCTGCAGTTTCCCTTCCGTCGCTACCAGATTCAGCCGGCCTGGCGGGGCGAGCGGCCCCAGCAGGGACGCTACCGCGAGTTCTGGCAGGCCGACATCGACATCGTCGGGCAGGGTAGCCTGGCGTCCCACCACGACACCGAGGTGCTGTTGGTGATGCTGGAGGCGGCTGGACGTCTGCACGACGAAATCGGTCTGCCGCGCGTCATAGCCCGCGTCAACAACCGGAAACTGATGCAAGGGTTCTATACCGGGCTCGGCATCACCGATCCGTCCGCCGTGATCGCCGCCGTCGATAAGCTGGACAAGATTGGTGAGGACGCCGTCAGGGCCTTGCTGGCGGCCGATGCCGGGCAGGCCGACTCGATCATGGCGCTGGGACGCATCAAGTCGCCGGATGACGGCTTTGTGGCCGACGTGCGGCGGCTCGGCGCATCAAACGAGATGCTTGAGCAGGGCCTGGACGAATTGGCCGCGCTGGTCAAGGCGGTGGGTGCCCGTTTCCCGGGGCAGGTTGTGGCTGATCTGAGCGTGGCCCGCGGGCTGGACTACTACACGGGCAACGTATTCGAGCTTTCACTGGAAGGCGTGCCCGGCCTCGGGACGGTGAGTGCCGGCGGCCGATACGATTCGCTCGCATCGGACGGACGCAACACCTACCCAGGTGTGGGCATCTCGTTCGGGGTGTCGCGGGTACTTGCCCCCGTCCTGATGAAAGGTGCGTTGCAGGCGTCGCGCCCCGTGCCGTCCGTCGTCCTCGTGGCCGTCGATGATGAAGGGACGCGTGGGGTTGCCGACGAGGTGGCGGCGGCACTGCGAGCTCGCGGAGTGGCCTGTGAAGTGGCACCTGACGCACCCGCCTACGGAAAGCAGATCAAGTTCGCAGAGCGCCGGGGCATCCCGTATGTGTGGTTTGGCGGGCTGAGTGGCCAGGTGAAGGACATCCGCTCCGGTAGCCAGGCAGATGCCGACGCGACGGCATGGACACCGCCAGCCGAGGATGCGAAGCCTTCGCTGGTGCTAGGTGTGCTCAATTGGTGATCTATCAGGCACGACTCCGCAGAGGGCTGACTTGATATGCCATTATTCGGGGCCGGATCTGAGCGGCGGTCACCCCGGCGCCGATCAGGATGAGCGCCGTACCCACGAGCTCCAACGTAGGACCAGCGGCGGGGCTCCAACCGCCTAGGTGCGTGAGTGCGAAGATGGCGTCGACGGCGCATAGGATCGCGGCGATCACGCCAACGATGGCGGACGCGGCGACCATGAATCGCACTCGGATGACGGCGGCGGCCACCGCGGCAAACCAGGCGACAGCGATGGCTGCCATGAGTAACGCCGTCCCAGGGAACGCCGGGACAGCCGAGCTCTGAACAGCGGGGTCGGACCGGCCGTACGGCTGGCCGAGAGCGACGAAAACTGGCAGCAAAAGCGCAACGAACGCAATCGTCGCCCCGGCGGCGCCAATGAGAGGCCCCACTGGGAACTGCGGAGTGTGGGGCACGCCATAGGGCAGGTAGCTGGGTTGATGGGTACCGTGGGCGAAGGCGGCAGGAGGGAAGGCATTCGCCGCGGGCTGGGGTGCGGTTGGGGGCATTTGCACCGGTGCCGGTGTCACCAAGGCGCGGGTGGGCGGGGCCCACTCGGGGCGCTGCGGCTCAGCTGGCTCTGGGTCAACGGGCTCTGGTTCGACTGGCTCTGGTTCTGCGGGCAACAGATCCACTGGCTCTGGCTCGACGACGTCGACGTGGGTGATTGGCAGGGGAGTGCCACATGCGGCGCAAAACGGAACCCCCAGCTCGTTTTGCTGACCGCAAGTCGTGCAAATCATGACCTCACTCAAGCCTTTCGATGATTGAACGAGCGATTCATCATAACCCCGCAGGCCGATGTGTCTTGCAGAATGGCAACATACTGATACGGATTCGGTGGTCGAGGCTTTGGGACGGTTCGGATTAGGCTGTTCTGCATGAGAGTGTTGTTCGCCGGGACTCCAACGTCGGCCTTGCCCACCTTGCATGCCTTGCTTGACGCCGGGCACGACGTGGTGGCCGTGGCATCCAACCCGGATGCGCCCAGCGGGCGAGGCAGGCATCTTGCGGCCTCACCTGTGGCGGCGGAGGCGCAGTCGTTGGGCTTGCCACTGTTGCAGCCCGCCAAGGCGCGCGAGCCCTGGTTCGTCGACGCCGTGAAGGACTTGGCGCCAGATGTGGCGGTCATCGTTGCCTGGGGCTGCCTGATTCCCGACTCACTGCTGGACGTCCCGACCCATGGTTGGGTCAATGTGCACTTTTCGCTGCTGCCCGCCTGGCGGGGCGCCGCGCCCGTCCAGCGGGCCATCATGGCTGGCGACAAAGTGTCTGGTGTGACAACCTTCGAGTTGGTTCACGACTTGGACGCCGGGCCGGTCTACCGTCAGGTGCCGGTCGAAATCGCTGTGGGTGAGGCTGCCGGTGAGTTGCTGGATCGCCTGGCCGTGGTGGGCGCCGACGCACTGGTCGCCACGCTGGACGACATCGCCAGTGGCGTCAAACCGACACCGCAACCGCTGGAAGGGGTTAGTCTGGCACCGAAGGTCACCTCCGAGGAGGCTCGCATCGATTGGACGCGTCCGGCGGCGGCCATCGTTGACCAGGTGCGCGGCGTGACGCCTCAGCCGGGGGCCTGGACGACGCTGAATGGCACACGTCTGAAGGTGGGGCGAGCGCGCATATCGAACTACTATCCTCCTTCCCTGGGGTGGTGGGGCCCCGAAGGCTATTTCGACCTTGGCTTTTTTGCCAGTTGGTCGCCTGGCAGCGTGGTTGAAGAGGTTTATCCTGATTCGCTGATTGTGGGCACAGGTGAAGGCAAAGTTATGTTGATGTCGTTGCAAACCCCAGGAAAGGCGATGATGGACGCCGTCGACTGGGCGCGCGGTGTACGTCTGCCACCGAAAGCCCGCTTTGAGTAGGCCGGATCAGGCTCGGGTGGCGGCCTTCCGCACGTTGCGGGACGTCACGGCCGACGGCGCCTACACGAACCTGGCGTTGGCTGAACGCCTGCGCGGCGCGCCCGCCGCCGATGCCGCCTTCGTCACTGAGATGGTCAACGGGACGGCCCGGGCCTTGGGCACATTGGACGCCATCATCGAGGCGGCCGCCGGGCGGGCCACGTCAACCCTGCAGCCTGCCGTCATCGATTTACTGTGTCTGGGCGCCTATCAGGGGCTGCGCATGAGGGTGCCGCCCCATGCCGCGGTGGCCACCAGTGTCGATCTGGCCGTCAGCCAGATCGGCCAGCGGGTGGCAGGCCTCGTCAATGCCATCATGCGACGCATTATCGAGCGCACTTGGGACGAATGGCTGGACATCGTCACCGCCGGGCTGGACGAGATGGACGCACTGGCGCTGCGCTACCAGCATCCGCGGTGGATCGTCGAAGCTTTCGCCGACCGCCTGCCGCCCGAAGAACTGGTGTCAGCGCTCGAGGCTGACAATGTGCCGCCGCGCACCACTTTGGCGGTTCGGCCGGGGTTGTTGGACCGCGACGAGTTGGTGGCCGAGACCGGCGGCGAGGCGACGCGTTTCTCGCCCTGGGGCGTGACCGTCACTGGTGACCCTGGCCGTGTCAAGGGTGTGTCAAACGGCCGCGCTGGAGTCCAGGACGAGGGCAGCCAACTGGTGGTGCTGGCAGCCAGCCGGGCGGCCGAGGCTGCAGGGGTAGCAGGCCCCTGGCTGGACATGTGCGCCGGGCCTGGTGGCAAGACGGCCCTGCTGCGGGGCCTGACTGGGCCTGAGTTTCTGGTGGCCACCGAACTTCAACCACACCGCGCCAAGCTCGTCCAACAGGCTTTGCGGGCTTTTGACCCTGCCGGCCACCAGGTCGTCATCGCCGACGGTGGGGAATCGGCTTTGCGCTTCGAAGCTTTCGGCCTGGTGCTGGCCGACGTTCCCTGCTCGGGGCTTGGGTCGCTGCGCCGCCGTCCCGAGGCCCGCTGGCGTCGCCAAGCTGAGGATCTGAAGTCATTGAGGTCGTTACAATGTGTTTTACTTGTCGGCGCCTGGGCTTGGGCACGTCCAGGCGGGGTGGTCGCATATGTCACGTGCTCGCCTCACCGGGCCGAGACCGAAGAAATTATGACGGAATTCGCGGCTTGCATGGAGGCCGAGATTCTGACGGCGCCGAGCTTCCTGCCCGAGGTGCCGGATTGTGCCGCGGCCGATCCGCGTTTCGTCCAATTGTGGCCGCACCGCCACGGCACCGACGCCATGTTCCTGGCGCTGCTGCGCAAGCCTGACAAGTAAGGCGTTCTCAACGTCATCCTGCGCGCAGTGTAGCGGAGTCGCAGGATCTGGCAAGTAAGCTGGTGCTTATGCAGATCACGCCCAGCATCTTGTCGGCAGACTTCGCGCGACTGGCTGATGAGATTGCCCGCATTCCCAGCGCCGATGGCGTGCACGTGGACGTCATGGACAATCATTTCGTGCCGAACCTGACCATCGGGCGTCCCGTCGTCGAGGCGGTGATGGCGGCAACCAACCACCCGATCGATGTGCATTTGATGATAGAGAATGCCGACCGTTGGGCGCCGGAGTACGCCGAGACCGGCGCCAAGACCATCACATTCCATGTCGAGGCCTCGCAGGCCCCCGTCCGTCTGGCCCGTGAACTGCGGCGCCTAGGTGCACGCGCCAGCCTGGGTTTGCGACCGGCCACGCCGATTGAGCCGTACGGCGATCTGCTGCGCGAGTTCGATCAGATCTTGATCATGACGGTGGAGCCCGGTTTCGGCGGGCAGACGTTTCTCGATTCGATGTTGCCGAAGATTTCCCGCACCAGGGAGCTGGCGGAACGGCACGGCGTCAACCTGGCGATTCAGGTGGACGGTGGCGTCAGCCTTGAGACCATTGAGCGGTGCGCCCAAGCCGGCGCCGATGTGTTCGTGGCGGGTTCGGCCGTGTTCACCGCCGATGACCCGGACGCCATGGTGCGGGCCTTAGCTCGGGCCGTCGCCGCTGCGCCGTCCCTTGGACAGGTACTCCTCGAAAGCGGCTGCTAGCTTGTCGCCGGTGCC
>WQYR01000037.1 GCA_009781145.1 Propionibacteriaceae bacterium
AGGGAGCAAAGCGACCGAGTACAGGCAATTGAGGCGAACGCAGACGAACTTGTTCGTATGCTGAGCCGATTGCGCCTGGGCTCCTTTTTTCTGCTACTTATCCACAGATTTCGGTGATTTTCGCCATCTGCCCTGATTTGGGCGGGTTGGTTTTCGTAGAGTCGGCTGTCACAGAATCGATGAGGTACCAATGGCGATATTTACACTCACCAGCATGACGGGTGCACCCGGGGTCACCACCACCGCCTTGGGGCTTACGTTCGCCTGGCCGCGGGACGTTGTGCTGGTGGACGCTGACCGCGCGGCGTCCCAGACCCTCCTGGCTGGCTACCTGAATGATGTGCCGACGGGTGGACGGGGCCTGACGTCTTTGACGCAGCTTTGGCGGGATGGCCTTGATTTGGGGTCGGACTTGCCGAAACACATGGTCACCATTCCTGGCACCGAAGCAAAAACAACGCAACACTGGTTCGTGCCCGGTTTCGCCAGGCCTGGGTCGTCCACATTGTTCGAACCCATCTGGCCCGAGTTGATGGACGCGTTGGCCAGCCTTGACAGACAGGGCATTGACGTCATTCTGGACGCTGGACGCTGGGGCTCACAGGGGCTGCCGGCCGCGACTTTGGCCAACACCCGTCAGTTGGTCATGGTGACGCGCAGCACTTTGCCCGCTCTCGCTACTCTGCGCCTGTATCTGCCGGATGTGACGGCGGCCACCGGTGCGACGCCGAGTTGCAACACCCAACTTGTGGTGGTTGGCCCTGGTGCCCCCTATTCGGCCCGCGAGATCGGCGATCACTTCAAGTCGCCGACCGATGAGTTGCCCTGGCAACCGGAGGACGCGGCATATTTCTCGGACGGAAGGCCGGGTGGTCTTCGCCTTGACAAACGTTTGTTGGCCAGATCATATGCGGCCTTGGCTGCCAAGCTGCGCGCCACGGTTGACCGCTGGGACGCCCAGTTTGACCACTCGGCAACTCGCACAGCTGAGGGGGTGCCGACATATGTCTGAGGCCCTCCTGGAAGAGATCGAGGCGGACGTCCCTCAGCGTCCCCAACTCATCATCGTGCCACCGGCACCACCGCCGCCGTTGACGCTACCGCCGCCTTCCCGGGCGTTGCGCCCCACCGACGCGGAAACCGTCAACAACGAAGCCACCAACGCCGCACCACACATACCGCCAATCGACTGGTTGACCGTCGTCGCCCTTAGGCGACGGGCGGCTGACGCGATCGCCGACAAGGCAGCCGATTGGATGCGCAGCCATGGCACCGGGATGCCCGAGGTTGACCGCCGCCTGATGGGACGCTCCGTCATCCGTGGGTGCGTCCGCGATCATGTCGAGCGGCTCAACGCCGACGGGCAGGCACTGTGGCCGGTAACCCTTGAACAGGCCTATGCCCGCGCGGTCGAGGCCGCCATCTTCGGTTATGGCCGTTTGCAGCCCTTGTTCGACCTTCCGACGGCGGAGAACATCGAGATTCACGGGTTCGATGCCGTCTTCGTCCAGGACGGGGACGGACGCCGCCAGCCGCACCCGCCGGTTGCAGATTCGGACGAGGAACTGGTCGAGGCTATCCGATTCCTGGGGCAGACGGCCAACCCGCCTCGTCCTTTTGATGACGCCCACCCCATGATGACCCTGGCCCTGGGCGATCGTTTCCGTCTTCACGCCATTGGGTTCGGCCTGGCTGACCGGCCGTCCATCACTATCCGCCAGCATTTGTTGACGGACGTCAGCCTGCATGATTTAGCTGCGAAATCGATGATGCCGCGGCAGGTGGCGGACTTCCTGACCTCGGCTGTGCAGGCGCGTCTGTCCATCGTCATCAGCGGCGATCAAGGCGCTGGCAAGACGACGCTTCTGCGGGCGCTGATCGCGGCGATACCGGAAACTGAGCGCTATGGCACCCTGGAAACCGACTATGAGCTGCTTGCCCATCTGAGGCCGGGACGCCATGTTGTCGCTCTGCAGGCGCGGTCGGGCATGGGGGAACGGATCGACGGCAAGCAGGTGGGTGAGTACACCGTCGCTGACCTGATGCCCGAGGCCTTGCGGCAGAACCTCTCCCGGTTGATCGTCGGGGAGGTGCGCGGCGGTGAGGCGTCAGCCATGTTTGAGGCCATGCAGGCCGGGGCCGGCACGATGAGTACGACGCACTCGCATTCGGCGGCGTCGACGATTGATCGCTTGGCATCGCGGGTCGCCCAGGGCGGCGTCATCGACACCGACGAGGCGTACCGTCAGATTGCCTACAACGTCGGGCTGATCATCCATGTGCGGTTGATCGACGACACATGGCAAGGCGGGGTGCGGCGGCGGTTCATTGACGAGATCTTGCACATCACCGGTGGCATTGAAAACGGACGTCCCGTTGCCACGCGGGTGCTTTCCGCCACGGACAACAACACGTTTTCCTTCACACCGGACGCAGGACTGATCGAGAAGCTGCGTCCTTTCTCGTCTGGCCGTCGGGGTGCGGCATGATCGCCGGGTTGGCTGGGTTGGCGGCGGCTCTGGCGCTGGCTGGTGTCGGCGCCGTCGTCCTGGGCGCGCTGCCCCTGGAGCGCGGTGCTGGACTGAGCGCAACTGGACGGCTGACGAGGTACTGGCGCGATCTGCCCACAGGGCAGAAGCGCCTTCTCATCGGCGGTTTGGTCGCTGGCATTGTGGTCTTGGCCGTAACGCGATGGGTGCCTGCCGTGGTTATCGTCCCGGCTGTGGTGGTGGCTGGGCCGAGACTGTTGGGAGACCCGAAGAACCGCGACATCATCGTTCTGGAGGCGCTCGATCGCTGGGTGCGCGCCCTCACGGCGTCGCTGCTGACGGGACGCTCGGTGCCCGATGCGATACGGTCGACCAGGCGCCAGGCCCCCGAAGCCCTCAGTGACGCCGTCACTCTGGCGGCGTTGCGTTTGGACGAGCGGTGGACGTTGCCGGATGCACTGGCGGCGTTCGCTGACGACGTCGACCATGCCGACGCTGACGCTGTGGCGGCCGCCCTGGTTGTTGCCGGGCAACGGGGGACGGGCGCGGCCGCTACGCTGGAGGCCCTCGCCGATGCCTTGCAGGACCGGCTGGCGGCGGCCCGCGAGATCGACAACGAACGCGCCAAACCCCGCATCGTGGTGCGGCAGGTGACGGCGATCATCGCGGTGGTTCTAGCCTTGGCGCTTGCCACCAGCCCGTCCTATTTCGCCCCGTACCGCAGCGGCTTCGGGCCGTGGATCGCCCTGGCGCTGGCGTTGGTTTACATAGGTTCGCTGGCCCGATTGCAGGCGGCGAGCCAGCCACGTCCCCGTGCCCGGTTGCGTCAAGCAAGCCAGTCAAGGGGTGGACGATGACGAATCTGGTCGTTTCACCCGGGTTGGCTGTGGTTGCCGGGGCTGTCGCCGCTGCCGGGCTGGTGATGGTGGTGCTTGGCCTGATGCGTCGCCCCGTCAGTCTGAAGGCGGCCTTGGCCGCCCTTGATGAGACGCGTATTACGAACCCCGGTTCGGAGGCCCCCACCATTGCGCGCTCCAACGACCCCACCACTGCCCATCCCCACGATTCCGGCATCGCCCCCTCCCACGACCCCGGCGTCGCCCTCTCCCACGACCCCGGCATCGCCCTCTCCCACGACCCCGTCATCCTGCGCGAAGTCGCAGGATCCGGCCGACTGGAGGGTTGGGCTCTGCATTTGACCCAGACGTGGCACTTGCAGTTGAGTGACTCGACCCGACAGCTTCTGGCACAACAGAGACGCACACTGGGCGACTTCATGACCGCCAAGCTGTTGCTGGCGCTGGCCGGGCTGGTAGCCCCTGCGCTGATCACCAGTCTGGCTTGGGTATTGGGACTTGTCGCGTCGCCTTGGCCGTTGGGCATCGGGGTGATCGGTGCCGTCCTCGGGTTTTTCTGGCCGGATTGGGCTTTGCGTCAGGACGCCGGCATGTGGCGGGAATCCAGTGCTGACGCGGTCTCTGTGTACTTCGACCTGGTGACGCTGATTCGGCTGGGCAACGCGTCAGCCGTCCAGGCTTTGACAGAAGCCGCTGAACTGGCGGATGCTCCCGTCTTCGTTGAGATCAAGGACGCGTTGAATCGCGCCCGCCTCCAGCAGCGTCCGCCGTGGGTGGAGTTGCACCAACTGGCTGAGCGTCTCGACCTGTCGGACATCGGTGACCTGGCCGACATCATGGCGTTGGACGAACAGGGTGCGGCTTTGGTGGATGCGTTGCGGGCCCGGGTTCGGGAGTTACGTAAAGCCCACCTCGCGCACGCCAAGCTGGCAGCACAAAAGCAGGCGGAGTCAATGACGGTTTGGATGGTTGTGCCCGTACTCGTGTTCGCCTTGTTGTTCCTGATACCGCCGTTGATGACCATGATGACCAACATGTGAGGGGTTTCGGGGTTGTGCCGGACTTCCAGCAACTAACCTAGAGTGCGTGAGCGCACAAGCTAATTCGGAAGTTGGGCCAGATCCTGCGACTCCACGCAGGATGACGGACGCGAAACACACCCGCGAGCATTCGCTGCGTCTTGTTGTCGTCTTGGTCGTCGGCATTGTCGCCGGTGTGGTGGCGGCGCTTGTTTGGCGTCCTCTTTATGCCCCACTGGTTGGTTGGGCCGTCGCCTGCCTGGTGTATTTGGTTTGGGTGTGGGCTGTGATTTGGGGCATGAACGCCCATGCCACCGCGACCCACGCGGTGCGCGAGGACCCGGGACGCCGGGTCGTCGACGTGTTGCTATTGATATGTGCCGTCAGCTTACAGATCGATTTGGTGGTTGTGCTGGCTGCCAGTCGGGGGGACGGGATGGAGAACCGCTGGATCGCGGTACTCGGCTTGATTTCCGTTATTCTCAGTTGGGCATTGGCACAGACCCTATTCACTTTGCGATATGCGCACCTGTTTCACATAAACGAGCGACATGCACAGAAGCGGGCAGAGGCTCGGGCGGCTAACCCGCCTTCCGATGCCGACCCTACGGTGGAGAAATTGGAGGAGGATATAGCGCCGTTTGGTGGCATTGATTTCAACCGTCCCAATTACCGCCCCCGCTACCAGGATTTCGCCTATTTTGCGTTTAATCTTGGCATGACATTTCAGGTCTCGGACACGACTGTTTCGGACCCGGTTATTCGCGTGACTGTTCTTCGTCACACCTTACTGTCCTATATGTTCACAACCCTGGTGCTGGCAAATGTCATTAATGTAATAGTGGGAATTCTGCCTTAGCCCAAAGCAATGGACCGACGGTTCGTTTTGGGAATGGAACCTGCGGGATAACAATTCGGACATTACGTCCCTACCCTTGGCCCGCTAAATTGTTCCGGTGCGGAACAGCACCACAATCACGACTATCACTGCGATGATCGCCAAAAGAATAACCCAGCCCAACGCGGACGCCGGGTGAAACCCCATTCCCGTACTGTTTTGAACGAACAGCGGCTTCTTCGCCTTATCAACATTTGGGTCATCGGGGTGCGACGCCCGGTAATCATCCTCGCTCATCGCCATGATCAGCTCCTTTCGTCATTGCACCACATTAGTCCGTTTCGGCCTGGATGGAGTCACATTGTCGGCTAGATCCTGCGACTGCGCGCAGGATGACGACGGGGAGCTTGGGCGGGATGGCGGCGTTTGTAGGACCATTGTGGGACCACTCTGCCTCTGTGGGCCACCAGCATGGCCGTTCCCACTCAGCATCGACCTGTCCCGTCAGCCTGCGCGAAGTCGCAGGATCTCCAAAGGCGGCGCAGGGCTAGCGAATCTGTTGAATCTGACTACTGGTACCCCAGGCTGAATCGGCCGTCATGGTGACGGCCCCAAGGCGGTGCGCTAGGGCCAGACACAAACGGCCGCTTAACGACACCGACGGATGATCCACCCATAGCTCGGCCGCCTTTTCGGCGTCCAGTTTGGTGACTGGCTCGAAGACCAGGCCGCAGCTTTCGAGCGCCTGTCGCATTGTGGTCACGTCACGCCCGGCCTGAAGCGACTTTTGAACGAGCTCGGACCAGCTTGCCGTGCTACAGCAAGCCCCATCAGTAATGGCCTGCGCAACAAGGCCAGAACCAGGCTCCTGGCGAAGAAATGCCAATATGGCGGAAGCGTCAAGAACAATCATTTGCGCTCCAAATCCCGTTTCGCTTCAGCCCGGCGGTCAGCAACTAGTTCGTCGGCCAAGCTGGTTGGGTATTCCGCGAAGTTGGTCCATGCTTTTTCCAGCAAGTCCCGCGGCGTCGTCAACGTGATCCCCCGCTCGTCACGCAGAGCAATCAGCTTGTCGCCGGTTTGAAGGTTTGCGGCTTCACGCATCTCCAAAGGTATGACGACCCGCCCCCGGTCACCCATTGTCAGGATGGCACTGTCAGCACTCATGCCTCCATGATACCACTGGACAGCTTTAGGTGGGAACCCGCCATCCTGGTGGGATGCAAACCATGCCAAATCCACCAGAAGGAAGTGCCTTGAACTAAGCCAGCCAGTCATCCAGCACTCTCCAACGGCGTCATCCTGCGCGAAGTCGCAGGACCCACGGGAAACCAACCCCGACTGACCACAGGATAACGGCCAAACCTTATCGACGAGATGCCAGCTAATACCTACATGCCTGTGACAGAATTGAGGGACATAAAAGGCGCTACCAAAAGAGGTACCGTGAGCCACGTTGATGTCGGGTGCGACCCGCCGGTTGAAATGCCTCAAGGGCTTTCAACCAATCATGTCGCGCCACGTCCTCTTCCTTTACAGCCCGACGGGCCTAACCCCACATCTAACCCCGTGCTGCTGATGATCGGCCACATGATTTATCTGGCGCGCGCGACCGCCATTGCGTGGTGGAAACATGCTCCGTGGCTATTGGGGTTTATGCTGCTGGCCATGACGGCGCGGTCAATGTCATTGCTGGTCACATCTCAAATTGTCACCAAATACCCCTTCTTTGTAATGTTTGGCCCGTCATTTGGAATCATGCTGGACATGGCGATAACAGTTCTTGCTATTCGTTCCATGGGCAGCTACCTGGGCATGCGCGACGATCAATTGCGTCCATCAATACGACGGATCCTTGAGTCGACACTACTGCCATTCATGTTGATTTATCTGACTTTCGGTTATGTCACTAATTACACGTCGAACATCATGTATCTGGTGCAAGCGCGATTCCAGTATGCGCAGTTAGCGGAGCTGCTTGCAGCATTGAACCCTATAGCGACGGCCCACGCCAGGTGGACCACATTGATCATTTTCGTTGTGTCTTTTCTGCTCGGCTATCTGGTCACATGGCTTCAAAACAAGACCGCTGCCAGTTGGCTGTCAATCGTTTCGGCATTCCTTTCAACGGTCCGTTGGGTCCTCGGGGTCTTCAGCCTATTTCGCGTATGGGAGCAGGTGCGTTTCTGGCTTTACGACCGAGAGTTTTCGCTTTGGGGCCAAAAGTTCGTCACATGGTTGTCGTCCCAGATACACATAAACATCCCCGCAGTTTGGAGCGACATTTGGGGCTTTTTCGTTGAGTATGTTTGGCATGGAATGTGGTCGTTACTGGCATTCCCGCTTGTGTGGTTTGCGCTGATCATTGTTGTGGCAGGCGGCCAGTTCCTCAGTGCCAATGCTGTGTTCGAGCGGGTCCTTCACGCCGACGCTGAGACTCGCGTGACGTTTCTACGTCGCGAGTTGATCAATCGGGCAATTGGTGGCCTGAGTGACCGCGTGTTCCCCATCTTTCGGGCGCTGCGCGACACGACGAAAGCAACCCTGCCGTTCCTCGGTGCATATGTCGTCGGTTTCTCGGTTCTGACCTGGGTTGGTGACGGGTTTTCGCGTGTCGCAGATATCATTATTGGGGCTCGGCCGGACGCCGTTGTCATGGCAGTGTCGCCGTTCGTTGAACTCGTCCCGTCTGTGCTGATAATGAGCCTGCAGATCGCTTTGCTGGCTGTAACATATCAGCGCGCAACTGAACTGGCCCGGATGCCTGCACCGCCTCGACGTCTAATCGCACACCAGGGCCTCGCGGTGGCGCTGGTTTGTGCCGCGCTGGTCACGGTCCAAGGTGTTGCCACAGGTGGTTTGAATGTGACCGTCCACACTGTGCCGATGGGCGAGGCAGTACGGTTCCAGCAGACTACTGCCACGGTACCGGCGGTCCGGGTCGGGGCATTCACGCAAAACGGTTCACAAATCGACCTCACCGACCGAATGTTTGTTGTGGTAACCGCCGCCGTGCAAACAGACATTGACGCCCGTCGGTTCTATGTTGAGCTCGTAGCCGGCGGCCACACCTATCAGACATACGATTACGTCCAGATGCTGAGCACGACGCCAGGATTCCGCACCCTCGACGATTTCGTCTTTGAGGTCAACCCCGGTGACCTTCTTGGCCCCGTATTCGTGCAGGTGCGGCCATCGGTCGGCCCATATATGCAGCGCGAGGTGGCACGGTTCCGGGTCGGGCCGGCGACACTCAGGCCCGAAGCTGCGCCAATCGAGGTCAACACCACAGAGCGAAACGAGCTTCCATGACGCGGCGCCCAGTTCTTTTCCTTATCATCACCGTCCTGGTGTTCGCGGTTGGCATGGGATTGTGGGTTGGCGCGTGCCTTTACGAGAAACCCCCTGCCACAGTGCCTGCCGGTCAAACGGCGTCAATCAACGGCGTTGAATGGCGTCTTGACTTCATCCAGCAGGTGCCACCCGACGACCCGGCCATCGCGCGCTCAACCATGACACGGATTGACGGCGCGGCCTACCTGAAAGTGCAATACACCTATGCTTCCCCTGAAGATATCTCTGTGTGTGTTGGTCGTATCATAGGCGCTGACCGCCAGTGGAGTGCCAGCTACCTCGGGGAACCATCCGACCCTGGCGTCACTTCAGGCTGTACATCTGCAACCAAGGCAACGCAACAAATGATCGCTTTGGTGCCACCATCGGCAGTCAATGAGATCAACGCTGTTGAACTCAGCCTGCCAGGCTATTGGGTACGGCTGGCGGGCCGCGTCACTCAGTAGCTGCCATCTGGCAACCGCGTTAGTGGCACCGCCACGGTCAGTGCTCTGGATTGCGAGTTGATGCGCCAACTCTTGTCGGAGGAATAGCCATAGGCAGTTGACGCGCTGTACTTCATCGGACGAAACACCGCTATGTAGGTTGAACCCGGAACATAGGACGGTGCAGGATTGACCACCAGACGCATCTCCATCCACCGATTGTCAGGTGGCACAAAACCACGCGGGCTCTGGCTGAACACACTGTCACCCGGTGGTGTCGCGCCCAAAAGGACCCGCTTGGGATTCGCAATCGCGCCGGTATTCGGGTCACCCCCCAAGACGTTCGGGCTCGCCGTGTTTACCGGTTGCAATGACTCCGCTTGCGGATTTCTCACCTTCATGGTGATGATCACTTCCCAAGGTGCCGTGTCAGATTCCGTCTTGAACTGCACCGTCGCCGACTCTGGTAGGTACACCATCATGCCAGTATCGATCTCCTGGCCCAACGGCACCGCGACGCTATCCGCTTTGCGATGCTGAAAACCGCCCAGCAGCGCGACCACGCCAACCGCGATAACCAAGACACCGACGATAACCCCGAAGGCGACCCGGCGACGCGTCACAGCCTTTTCAGTCATGCTCTTCTCCTGCTACGTCCACAAGACATGCTACTGCCCGCCTGTGACAGAATGGAGGAGCACATAGAGTGCTACCAAAAGAGGTGCTGTGAGCCAAGTTGATGTCGGTTGGGGCCCGCCAGTGGGCATGCCGTACGGATTCACGCCCAAACATGCCGCAACGCGTCCATTGCCTTTCCAGCCCGATGGGCCCAACCCAGCGTTTAACCCTGTGCTGCTGATGATCGGTCACCTGATCTATCTGGGCCGCGCAACCGGGTCGGCTTGGGTGCGTCAGGCCCCATGGCTGATGGGTTTTCTGCTGTTTGCCCAGACCGCACGGTTCGCGTCATTGCTGATAACCTCCCAGATTTCCATCAAATACCCCTTTTTCATGATGTTCGGGCTGTCGTTTGGAATCATAACAAACATTGTGTTCGTCATTTTGGCTATCCGATCAATGAGCAGCTACCTGGGTATGACCGACGAGCAGACTCAACCGTCAATCAAAGACACCCTGGCGGCGACGCTAATACCATTCATGGTGATCTATCTGGCCTTCGGCTATGTCACCAATTTCACCTCTGACGTCTTGTACCTCCTCACGGCCAATATTGGGTTTCTCAACTTGGCAGATATCCTTTCGGCCCTCAATCCGATCAGCTCTACGAAGGCGGCACTAGAAACCGCCGGAGTCTTCGCCGCCACCTTCCTTTTTGGATACTTGATGACCTGGGTGCAAAACAAGACGAAAGCCTCTTGGCCGTCACTGGTTTCCGCATTCTTGTCAACGGTGCGCTGGGTACTCGGCGTCTTCTCCGTCTTCCGCATCTGGGAACAAGTCCATCTGTGGCTTTACGGCCGCCAAGCCTCTATGTGGTGGCAGCAGTTTGTTGACTGGGTCTCATTGCATATACACATTGACATTCCCGAGATTTGGTCGCAGATATGGAGCTTCTTCACCACCTATGTGTGGCATGGCATGTGGGATCTGGTGCTGTACCCGATGGTCTGGTTCGCATTGGTGATCGTGGTGAGAGGTGGGCAATTTCTCAGCGCCAACGACGTGTTCGAGCGCGTCCTTCATATTGAACAACCCGGCAAGGCATCCTTTTTGCGTCGTGAACTAATCGACAGGTTACCTGGCGATCTCGACTCACGAGTGTTCCCCATTCTGCATGCTCTGCGCGAGACAACTCGGGCAACAATGCCATTCTTGGGCGCATTCGTGGTTGGATTTACGCTGGTGACATGGGCAGGGGACGGGCTCACCCGCCTAATATCGATTATTATCGGACCTCGCTCGGCTCCTGTCGTCATGTCGGTTGTGCCATTCGTCGATCTCATCTCGTCAGTCCTGACAATGAGCCTACAGATAGCCCTGTTGGCTGTGGCTTTCCAGCGAGCATCCCAGCTTGCCGAGATGCCAAAGACCCCCCGCGCGACATCAATCCGCCAAGGTATCGTGCTGGCACTTGTCTGCGCGGTATTGGTGGCGAGTCAGGGCGTATCAACGCAGGGCCTCCAGACCACAGTCCACACGGTGTCAATAAACAGCGCAGGCAAATCCATGGGAGCGACAGTAACCCTGTCCAACTTCCGAGTGGGCCATGCCATCAGCGGGTCTATTCATGAGGAGGCAACTGATCGGATGTTCCTGGTGGTTACTGTGGCGATCCAATCCGACACATCCACTGACTATTACACCTCAGTTGAAGCCAATGGGCGCACCTACTCACCATACGATTTCGGCTTGCCCATTACCAGCACGCCAGCGTTCAGAACTTCCGCTGATTACGTATTCGAGATTAGCCCAGCAGATCTTCAGGGTCCCGTGTTTATTTTGGTGCGCCCCTCAACATCTGTGTACATGCAGAAAGAAGCCATCCGGTTTAGGGTTGACCATTCCGTGTTTGTAGCCATCAGCGACGAGCCAATTCCGGTCAATACGTCACAGAAGGACGACTTGCCATGACACGCCGGCCATCTACATTCCTCCTGTCGTCCGTCGGCGCCTTCTTCCTCGTGATTGCCGTTTGGCTTACGTCGCTTCTGTATCAGCCTGTGCCGACAGTGCCAGTCAATCAGACCGCCACACTAGAGGGCGTCACCTGGCATCTGGACTTCCTAAGACAGGTAGATCCGGACGATCCTGCAGTGACCAGCTCTTATATGCCCAGTATCGATGGGGCTACCTATTTGCTTCTGCAGTTCACTCGAAGCTCCCCAGACCCCTTGTCGGTCTGTTTCGCTCGCGTCGCAGGAAACGGCCGGCAATGGGCTGCCACAGGAGTGTTTAAGCCACCCGAGGGCATTTCACAATCCTGCTCCAAGGAAACGGATGCAACCGAACAGTTCGTGGCCGTCGTGCCGCCGTCCGTGGTGCCAGAAATCCACGCTGTTGAAGTGAACGTAAACGGCAAATGGGTTCGGTTGGAAGGCCGCGTCACTTAGTAACTATCGGTATCGGGCAGACTAGTCAATGGCAACTTAACGAGCTGGGCTCGCTTGTAAGGGGTCGTGTGCCATTCTTTTTCACTGGACAATCCGTACGCCATGGACGTTGAATACACCATCGGCCGAAAACCAACCATGTACGTCTGTTGTGGTACGTAAGTGGCGTCTAGCCTGATACGAATATTCATATCCATCCATTTGTTGTCCGGCGGCACACTTCTTCGGCCACTGTTTGATGCGCTGTCGCCTGGCGGTGGCGTGCCAAGATAGGTTGCATAGACAGTCGTAACATTCCGGTTTGACGGGTCAACGCCGACGATATTGTCTGACCATGTGTCCATCGGCCGCAAAGATTCGGTCTGTGGGTTGCGCACCTTCATCTGGATGACGATCTCCCATGGGGTGGTGTCATCCTTTGTGCGAAACTGCAAAGTCGCCGATACTGGCAAGAACACCATCTCGCCGTTGTCGACCTCTTGGCCCAGTGGGACGGTCACAGTCGTTGACTTCCTGGCTGCAAACCCACCCAGCAGCGCCAGCACCCCAACTGCGATAACCAGAACCCCGACGACAACCCCGAGGATGACCCGACGACGCACAGCGGTTTTGTCAGGCATGTTCACCTCCTGGGTATGTCCTCAAGACATGCTACATCCAGTGGTCGGCGTGCGCTGAAAAACGCCCGCGCCTGCGTCGACGGGACTGACGTTCATAAACCACCGCCTCAAGCAGGTGTTTGCTGTTGGCCCCCATCGAGGCGGCGCTCTGTGGCGCCAAACCGCTGCCTCTGCGTCACACAACGCCGCCTCGGCGACGTCTCCCTGACCAATGTCATCGAGGCGGAGGTTTTTGGATGCCGGTCAGCCCACCAGCCGGCAAGACGGCTGAAACTCGCCGCTAGGCAGTTGCAGGTTGGTCTGGGTTTACGGGGGCAAATTCACCCCAATGATGCTCACCGTCAGGCCCGCCATGCGGGTGGTCGCCGTGATCGCCATGCGGATGGTCGCCAAACTGGTGATCACCGGGCCCATGGGCCGCCATTTCCTTCATGCGGGCCGCAGCCTGCTGGAGCTCGGACACCGACTCGGACTTGACGAGCGGCGTCAACTGGGCGACGAAACCGTCCACCACCGACGGATCCAGTGGCCCCGCCGCCTGCTGGCCGAACGCCTGACTCAAAATGGCTTCAGCAGCCGACTCATTGCCGGGCTGCACCATTGACATCACGAAGTCATGGAATCTTTGCTGGCCTGGGTTCATTTTTCCCTCCATCTACTGGCCGATGCCCCCAGACTTTACGCGCGCATCGTCCGCAGCGTCTCCCTAAAGACCAACTACACAGGTCGCTCTCAGCTACCCTCGCCGTCGCCCCCAGCGCCGAAGCAGAGTATCCTGGAAACCTAGTCATCAGAGGGGTTGGGAGAGAAAGATGAGTGACATTACGGACTTTGCGGACGCGTTGCCGCCGCCACAAGGCCGGCGGCTGCGCGAAATCTACCGCTGGATCACTATGCACTACCCGCAGCTTCAGTCGTCAATCCGGTGGAAGCAACCGACGTTCACCGATCACGGCACACTGATCGTTTCGTTTTCGCCAGCGAGCACACACCTTGCTGTCGCCCTTGAAACCGAAGCCATGAACCACTTTGAAACCCTTATCGCTGAGCGCGGATACTCCACCGGCAGGCGGTTCGTCCGCCTACCATGGGACGCCCCATTCGACTACGACTTCCTGACCAAGCTGATCGACTTCAACCTGGTCGACAAGGCCCACGTCAAAACTTTCTGGCGTCACGAAGTCGACTGAGTTTTTCGGAAGATCAATCGCCGTTTGATAAGCACAGTTACCGCCCGGTAAACTGGTGACATGGAGAAAAAGAAAATTGCTGGGGTTGCGCTGGCTGTCACTTTGGGTTTGATAAGCACCGCCTGCGCCGCCAACACACCCAGCGGGCTGATGGTGGCACAGCCCGTTGCGAACATCACTGTTCAACAGCCGAACACCGCTCAGGCGTCGGCCATTGAGAGCTTCGGTGAAAAGCTCTTCAATCAAACGATGACGAACAACGTCAATGCCGTCGTCTCGCCGCTCTCGGCGTACACGGCCTTGGGTATGGCCTACGAGGGCGCTGCCGGTTCAACCGCGCAGGCATTCCAGGACGTCATGGGGATGACGCCCGACGAGGCCCGCGCCACGTTGGCGTACCTGCTGACCACATGGCAGGCCAATCAGGACGGGACGGTCGTCACTTCGGCGAACTCCGCCTGGCTGGACAAGGATTTGGTTGTCGGGCAACCGTGGGTCGACGCGCTGAAGGGCTACTACCAGGCTGACGTCTACCACCTCGACCTGCAATCCGCCGACACCGTGAAGCAAGTTAACAGTTGGATCAGCGACAAGACGAACAAGGTCATCCCGTCGATGCTTGATCGGATTGATCCAGGGACGGTTGCAATGCTTGTCAACGCCTTGTACCTGAAGGCCGAATGGGTGCAGCCTTTCAACACCGACAAGACCCACCAGGGCTCCTTCACCACGGCGAACGGCCAACCTGTTGATGCCTGGTACATGAGTGACAGCTTCCCCGAGGCCAAGCACTTCACCACGCCAACCGCTGAAGGTGTCATACTGCCGTACAAGGACGGACGTCTCGCGTTCGTCGCCGCCATGCCGACTTCTGGCGATCTCAGCCTGAAGGCCGGCGACATCACCAGTTGGCTGGCCGCTGCCACAACGGACCAGGTGATTGTCACCATGCCGAAGTTCCACACCGAGTTTAGTGTTGACATGACGAAAACACTCAGCGATATGGGGTTGAGCGTCGCGATGACCGCGGATGCTGATTTCTCTGGCATCGCGCCCAGTTTGTTCATCAGCTCCGTGCAGCAGAAGGTGTCGATGGATGTCGGTGAAAAGGGCACAGTGGCGGCCGCCGCGACGGTGGTAATGATGACCACGTCTGGTGCGATCAACACCAGCTACGTTGTTTTCGACCAACCCTACGTCTACGCCATCGTCGACCAGGTGACCGGTGTTCCGCTTTTCATCGGCGCGATGGACGATCCGTCCCAAGCTCCGCCAACTGTGCAGTGACGCTAGGCAACCGTCATGTGAAGTCGCAGGGTCTGGCCAGATCCTGCGACTTCACTTCATTCCGCGCAGGATGACGG
>WQYR01000038.1 GCA_009781145.1 Propionibacteriaceae bacterium
ACAGTCGGCAATGGCATCACGCGCCCAAGCCTGAAACTGTGCCACTGACGCGGTCTGCGTGACATCCATGATGTCGATCAGGTGGTGCGGCACGCCGCCCCGCTCGTCCACCGTGGGCTTGGCCGTGCCGATGTCCATGCCCCGGTAAACCAGCATCGAGTCGCCGTTGACGATCTCGGCTGGCTGCCCGTCTGCCGCTAATGCCCGTGCAATCTCGACCGCCAGTGTCGATTTCCCTGTCGCCGTTGCGCCGACTAATGCGAGAATCACTGCTGTGCCGCCCAGGCGTCCCCGCCAGCCGTCCTGGTGACGGTGGCCGCGCCGTCCGCCACCAGGTGGTGCGGCGCAGCATAGGTCACGGTGGCCGTCACGATGTCACCGGGACGGGCAGTCACGCCTTCCGGCAGGCCGATGTGCACCAGCCGGTTGTCGCGGGCCCGGCCCGACACGCGGTGCGTGGCTGCGTCCTTGCGTCCCTCATTATCGGCGATCAGCACCTCGACGGTCTGCCCAAGCAGCTTTTTGTTTTCGTCCCACGCGATATCGTCAACCACCTCGACGAGCCGCTCGTAGCGGTTTTGCACAACCTCAGCAGGCACCTGATCCGGCAGGGACGCCGCGGGCGTGCCAGGCCGCTGCGAATACAGAAACGTGAATGCTCCGGCGAACCGAGCCTGGCGCACGACGTCCAGTGTTGCCTCGAAGTCCGCCTCCGTCTCGCCCGGGAAACCGACGATCAGATCAGTCGTAACGGCGGCGTCGGGCAGCGCAGCTCGTACCCGCGACAGAATGTCGAGATATTTGGCCGCCCGGTACGAGCGTCGCATGGATTTGAGAATCGCATCTGAACCCGATTGCAGCGGCATATGCAGGCTGGGCATGACGTTGGGCGTTGCGGCCATCGCCTCAATGACGTCATCGGTGAAATAGGCCGGATGCGGCGAAGTGAAGCGCACCCGCCGCAAGCCCGTCTGCCCGCACGCCCGCAGCAGTCCCGCGAACGCCTGCGGCTGGCCGAACGCCACACCATAGGTGTTGACGTTTTGCCCGAGTAGCGTGACTTCCTGGACCCCCAGTGACGCAAGCGCCTCGACCTCGGCCAGGATTTCGCCCGGGCGCCGGTCAGTTTCTTTCCCCCGCAGGGACGGGACGATGCAGAAGCTGCAGGTGTTATTGCAGCCGACAGATATCGACACCCAGGCGGCGAAGGCCGAGTCGCGGTGCGTCGGCAGAGTGGACGGGAAAACCTCCAGCGATTCCTTGATTTCGACCTGAGCCTCACCCATGACGCGGGCCCGGTCGAGCAGCGCCGGCAGCGCCCCCATGTTGTTGGTGCCGAAAACCGCATCGACCCACGGGGCCCTCTTCAGCATGTCGGCGCGGTCCTTCTGGGCGATACACCCGCCAACGGCCAGCTGCATGCCCGGACGCCGCGCCTTGACGGACGCGATGTGGCCGAGGTTGCCGTACAGCCGGTCGGCGGCATTCTCGCGCACCGCGCACGTGTTGAAGACCACCACGTCGGCCAATGCGATATCACCGGGGGCGGCCACCTCGTCGCTTTTCACATAGCCCGCAGCCTCCAGCACCCCGGCGATGCGCTCGGAGTCATGGACGTTCATCTGGCAGCCGTAGGTGACAACCTGGTAGGTACGGGGCGTCATCGCTGTGCCTGCCGAACGATGTCTGGATCGTCCAGGTCACGCGAGACCCCCGCCTTGAGTAGTTCCAAATACTCAAGTGCAGGCCCGGGACGGGAAATCTGCTGCGAGGTTTCGAGGGCCCGCATGGCTGGAATCGCCGCAATAGCTCTCGTGTCAAACGTCGCCGTATGGTCGCACCCGACCTGCGATCCGAATTCCGCTGTGAGGGCGTCAGGGAAATCGCAGCCGGTCAGTCGGCTCGTCGCCAGCGCGTTTAGCACAGCATCTGAATCTTGCAGGCAAACCGTCTCAACGCTGGCCAGTGCCGCCACGACGTCCAGAATCGCGGCCGGGGCGTAACCGTATCGGGGCGTGGATAGCGTCCAAACCACTTCGACCAACGTCACAATGCTGATGAACGCCGGGTCGTCGGTCGTGCGGCCAGCCAACAGCGTGCGGGCGCGAGGTGATTGCGCCGCATCATCATTCGTCAGATAACGCAGTAAGACGTTTGTGTCGATGCCGATCATCGGCCCAACCGGATCCGGTCGTCGTCAGCAAGCAACGCCGATGCGATAGCGCCTTGCGCCTGTTCGTCGGATGTCGTTTCTGCTGGTTTCGGAAGGCATCCGAAAAGGTCGTCGATGGATCGAGCACGCGGGATCATGCCCAGACCGCCACCGGGCAACCGGAAGAACTCGACCTTCGTCCCCGTGGTCATGTGTTCGGACGTCCGGAACTCAACCGGGATTGTCAACTGCCCCTTACTTGTTATTGTCGCCAGCGACATTTCCATCAGACTCCTTACTTATCTTGTCTTCATCTTACCTTGAAATGTCAAGCGAGGGCCTTCTGTCACATGTTTCTTGTTATCGCCGAGTCCACGCATCTGAATATTGACAACTCGGAACCTGGGGCGGGAGTGTTGCCTAGCGCCACCCTACACGTTGTAGCCGATGTAGCGGAGCTGCTCGCGGCCCTCGTCTGTGATCATGTCGAGCGTCCAGGGTGGAATCCATACCCAGTTGACGGTCACCGACTTTGCGACATCGGCCAGGGCCGTTTGAGCGCCCCACTCCAACTGGTCGGTCAGCGGGCAGGCCGCCGTCGTCAGCGTCAGGTCCAGCGTCACGTCGCCGTCCTCTTCGATGGTCACGCCATAAAGCAGGCCGAGGTCGACGATGTTGACGCCCAACTCGGGGTCCACGACCTCTTTCAAAAGCTCCCTGATGGTCGCCTCGTTCAACTCGACGGTTGCCTCTTCACTCATCGTCACTCCTATCGGGTCCAAGGTTAGATACCGCACCGCTGCGCATCAAGGCGTCGCGCAAAGCCGACCAGGCCAGCATCGCGCACTTCACCCGTCCGGGGAACATCGCGACGCCCTGGAAGGCGATGGCGTCCTCAAGCCGGTCCTCGTCGGGTGTGCCAACGCCGCCCGATTCCATCATGGTGCGGAAGTCGTCATAAAGCGCGAGGGTGTCTTCGACGCTGCGCCCGATGACCAAGTCGGCCAGAATGGACGTCGACGCCTGCGATATCGAGCAGCCGTCCCCCTCGTAACTGACATCCTGGACGCTGCCGTCGTCAGCCTTGACGCGCAGCGTCAGTTCGTCCCCGCAACTTGGGTTGACGTGGTGCACCTCCGCGTCGAAGGGCTCGCGCAGCCCGGCGTGGTGCTTCTCGCGGTAGTGATCCAAGATGATGTCCTGGTACATCTGGGTGACGTCCATGTCAGCGTCCTTTCCCAGCAAAGAAGTCACGCGTCCAGACGACCGCGTCGGCCAGTTGGTCAATTTCGCGCTCGACCGTGTAGACGCCGATGGACGCCCTGGTGGACGCCGTGATGCCAAACCTCTCATGCAGGGGACGGGCGCAATGGTGCCCGCCGCGGACGGCCACGCCCCGGGCGTCAAGCATCTGCATGATGTCATGCGGGTGCACGCCGTCAATGGTGAAGGCGATCGCCCCGCCCCGGTCGTCGTAACTTTGCGGCCCGAGGATGCGGACGCCGTCGATGGCCCCAAGCCGCTGCAGTGCGTAACTGGTCAGTTCCTTCTCGTGTGCGGCGATCCCATCCATGCCAAGGCCCGTCATGTAGTCGATGGCGGCGCCCAGCCCGACTGCCTGCATGATGGGCGGGGTGCCCGCCTCGAACCGGGCCGGCGGAGCGGCGTATGAGGAGCTCTCCATGCGGACGATTTCGATCATCTCGCCACCCCCCAGGAAAGGCGGCAGGGATTCCAGCAGAGCGTAACGTCCCCACAGCACACCAACACCCGTCGGCGCGCCCAGCTTGTGACCAGTGAAGGCCAGCATATCTGCACCCAGAGTCGCAACATCAGTGGGACGCTGCGGCACACCTTGTGCGCCGTCCACCACCATCACAGCACCGACGGCCTGGGCCTGCCCGGCAATCTCCGCCACCGGGTTGACGGTGCCCAGCACATTCGACACCCAGGCCAGCGACACCACCTTGGTGTGTTCGTTTATCAGATTCTCGGCCTCGGCTTTGGCCAGGTCAAGGTGGTAGTCGTCCGTCACGTCGAACCAACGCAGTTTCGCGCCGGCACGCTCACAAACCATCTGCCAGGGGACGATGTTCGAGTGGTGCTCCATGACCGAGATGACCACCTCGTCGCCGGGTTTCAGCGACGCACCGAGCGTGTTCGCCGCCAGGTTCAGGGCCTCCGATGCGTTCTTGGTGAAAACCACTTCACGTGGGCTTGCAGCGCCAATGAACCCAGCCACCTTGGCTCGCGCACCCTCGTAGGCCGCAGTCGCCTCAACACCCAACGTGTGCATCGCCCTGGCGACATTCGCATTGTGATTGAAGGCGAAGTCGGCAACCGCGTCGATCACCGGTTTGGGACGCTGCGCCGTGTTGGCCGAATCCAGGTAGGCCAACGGGTAGCCGCCAATCATTCGGCTCAGAATCGGATAATCGGCCCGGATGGCCTCTACGTCATACCGCTCTGGCATAACGCTCGTAGCCTTCCTTCTCCAGACGATCGGCCAACTCGGGCCCACCCTCCTCGACGATGCGCCCGTCCACAAAGATGTGGACGTCGTCAGGCACCGTGTAGCGCAGGATGCGGGTGTAGTGGGTGATCAGCAACACGCCCCGGTCACCTTGCGCCGCGAACCGGTTGATGCCCTCGCCCACCTCGCGGACGGCGTCGATGTCCAGGCCCGAATCGATCTCGTCAAGGATGGCAAAACCAGGGTTCAGAAGCTCCAGTTGAACGATCTCGGCTCGTTTCTTCTCGCCACCAGAGAAACCTTCATTGACCGACCGCATGGCGAAATCAGGGTCCAGACCAAGCCTAGCCAGCGCCGCGTTGACCTCTCTTGGCCAAGTGCGCACCTTCGGCGCGACTCCCCCGTCCAGCGCCGTCTTGGCTGTGCGCAGAAAGTTTGCCACCGAAACGCCAGGCACCTCAACCGGGTATTGCATGCCCAGATACAGCCCCGCCTTGGCCCGCTGGTCGGGGGTCATTCCCGAAAGCTCGACGCCATCGAGAGTCACCGACCCGCCGGTGATGTGGTATTTGGGATGCCCGGCGACGGCGTACGCCAGCGTCGACTTGCCCGACCCGTTGGGGCCCATGATGGCGTGAACCGTGCCGTCGTGGACATCCAGGTCGACACCTTTGAGAATGGGCTTGGGGCCAGTCTCGGTCTCGACATCGGCGGTCAGGCCTTTTATGACAAGGGTTGCCATGGTTCAGTCCTCTTCTGGTTGGTACTTGAGTTCGGCGTTGACAGCGTCGCGGAGGCGCCGCTCGACGTCAGGCACGCCAATCCGGGCGATGATGTCGAAGAAGAAACCCTGGACGATCAACCGTCGGGCCTCGTTTTCTGGAATACCTCGCGACTGCAGGTAGAACAGTTGCTCGTCGTCGAAGCGTCCCGTTGCCGACGAGTGCCCGGCACCGACGATGTTGCCGGTCTCGATCTCGAGGTTCGGCACGGATTCGGCGACGCAACCAGGCGTCAGCAGCAGGTTGCGGTTTTGCTCATATGAGTCGGTGCCCTCGGCGTTTCGACGGATCAGCACGTCGCCCACCCAGGCGCTGCGGGCGCCTTGGCCTTGCAGCGCCCCGCGATAATCGACTCGCGACGTGGTCTTGGGCTGGTTCTGGTCGACGAAAAGCCGGTGCTCCTGGTACTGGTGACCGTCCGTCAGGTACAGGCCAAACAGCTCGGCCACCCCGCCCGGCCCGTCGTAGCTCACGTTCGTTTGAAGACGGACGAGCGACCCACCAAACGTCACAGCAATATGGCGCAGGTGGGCATCGCGACCGACGACCGCCTGGTGCAGGCCGGCGTGGAGCGCGTCGGCGTCCCATTCCTGCAAAGTAACGACGGTGAGGTCGGCGCCTTCGCCCAGTTTGACGGCCATATTGCCGATGAATTGCCCAGGTCCGGTGTGTTCGATCAACACAATGCCTCGGCTGTTCGGCGTTGCCTCGATGATCACCGCAGACGATGATGGGGCAGATCCTGCGACGGTGCGCAGGATGACGGGGTTGGGCTGCACGATGAGGGGGTTAATACCGTCATGCTGCGCGGAGACGCCAACACCGCCATGCTGCGCGGAGACGCCAACACCGCCATGCTGCGCGGAGAAGCCAACACCGTCATGCTGCGCGGAACGCAGTGGAGTCGCAGTATCTGGCCACAGCGTCACCTTGGTCGCCTGTGCCACCATGGCGGCGCCGATGGCGGACGGACGATCCACCGGCACGAAGCCTGCGTCGCGCAAACCCGCAACCGCGTCTACGGTTTCTACCGCGACACCCGGCCCGGCCGACACGTCAACCCGACCAGCGACCCAATCGGCGTCGGCGTCGAGCAGCGGGGCCAGGCGATCCATTGGCGCGAAGCGGTAGATCTCCTCGTGCCCGGTGGGCAGGGGGTGATCGGCCAAGTCGAAGGACGGCCGCGTATGGAGATGCGATTCAATAACCGGCGCACTCATCAGCCAACCGCTCCTTCCATCTGCATCTCGATAAGACGGTTCAGCTCCAAGGCGTACTCCATGGGCAGTTCCTTGGCGATCGGCTCGATGAAGCCGCGCACGATCATCGCCATTGCCTCTTCCTCGGCCAACCCTCGGCTCATCAGGTAAAACAGTTGGTCCTCGCTGACGCGCGAAACAGTCGCCTCGTGGGCCATCGACACGTCCTCTTCGCGGACGTCTTGGTAGGGGTACGTGTCGGATCGCGAGATGTTGTCGACCAGCAGAGCGTCGCACTTGACGTTGCTGTGCGCGTGGTGGGCGCCCGGGCGCACGTGAATGAGACCGCGATAGGCGGTTCGTCCCCCCTGCCGCGCGACCGACTTCGAGACGATGGACGACGACGTGTTGGGCGCGAAATGGATCATCTTTGAACCGGAATCCTGGTGCTGACCCGGACCGGCAAAGGCGATGGAAAGTGTTTCTCCACGGGCGTGCTCGCCCATCAGCCAGACGGCCGGGTACTTCATGGTGGTCTTCGACCCGATGTTGCCGTCGATCCACTCCATGGTGGCGTCCTCGTCACACTTGGCGCGCTTCGTCACCAGGTTGTACACGTTGTTCGACCAGTTCTGGATGGTCGAGTACCGCACCCGGGCACCCTTCTTGACGATGATCTCGACGACGGCCGCATGCAGCGAGTCCGACTTGTAAATCGGCGCCGTGCAGCCCTCCACATAGTGAACATAAGACCCTTCGTCCGCGATGATCAGGGTTCGCTCGAATTGCCCCATGTTCTCGGTGTTGATGCGGAAATAGGCTTGCAACGGAATGTTGACGTGCACGCCAGGCGGAACGTAGATGAACGATCCACCCGACCACACGGCCGTGTTGAGCGCCGAAAACTTGTTGTCGCCCGACGGTATGACCGAACCGAAATATTCCTCGAAAAGCTCTGGGTATTGCTTCAGGCCCGAATCGGTGTCCAGGAAGATGACGCCCTGACGCTCTAGCTCTTCGTTGATCTTGTGGTAGACCACCTCGGATTCGTACTGGGCCGCGATACCGGCCACCAGTCGCTCCTGCTCGGCTTTCGGTAGGCCAAGCCGGTCATATGTGCGCCGAATGTCCTCCGGCAGGGCGTCCCAGGACGCCGCCACCCGGTCGGTCGGACGGACGTAGTACTTGATCGTTTCGAAGTCGATGTCAGACAGGTCAGGACCCCAGGTCGGCATGGGTTTCTTGCCGAAGATGTCCAAAGCCTTCAAACGGCGTTCCAGCATCCAATCGGGTTCTTCTTTGATCGACGAGATGCCCCGCACGACCGCCTCCGTCAGACCCCTCTGGGCCAGCGCGCCGGCTGTGTCGGTGTCATGCCAGCCGTACTTGTAGGTGCCGAGGTCGTCCAGTGCGGCGTCCCGGTCGAAGTCTTCACTCACTGGATGTTCTTCCTCTCAACCGGGCCTGGAATGTGCGTGGTGCACACCCCGTCTCCATGGGCGATCGTCGCCAAACGCTGGACGTGTGATTCGAGCAGCGAGGCCAGCATCTGCGTCTCGAGTTCACACAACTCTGGGTATATGCGGGCGACGTCCGCCACCGGGCAGTGATGCTGGCAAAGCTGATCACCATTGCCCAGGGGGTGCGCGTCAGCGGCGTACCCGCCAGCGTCCAGAGCCGCCACCAACGCCTCAACCCGTGATTGTCTGGCGTCGCTCGACCGGCTGGCTTCAAAGACGTCCTGGATCGGCCCAAAATGGGCTTTGGCCAGCGAATCCAAACCGTCCGGGCCGGCTGTGGCGATCAACTGTGCGATGGCCTGCGCCGCCAACTCGCCGTAGGCCTGGTGGAATTGGTCGCGTCCCTTGTCCGATATCGCGAAAACTTTCGCCGGTCGCCCTCTGGCGGCGTCACGGCTGCGATGTTGCCGCGCGCCGATCAATCCCTCGTCCTCCAGGGCCTCCAGGTGACGCCGCACCGCCGCCGATGTCAGGCCCAACAGCCCAGCCAATTCGGTGGCCGTGGTGGCGTCCTGAGCCATGATGGCGCCCAGCACACGCTGACGCGTCGACGCCTCGGAGGTTTTCACAACACAAGTGTTGCATAAATCAACAGGCAAAACAACGTCGCGACCCGGGCAAAAAGCCGCATTGCGCCAAAGATGTAAGATCGGAGGACCGACGCCGGTGAGAAAGGCAGAAAATGAGTGAGTCACGATTGAAGCAGTTGCAGGACGCTGGGGTCTCGATCTGGTTGGACGATCTGTCAAGGTCACGTATCAGCCAACTCCCCGCATTGATTGAGGACGGTGTCACCGGCGTGACGACCAACCCGACGATCTTTGCCGCAGCCTTCAAGGACATGAGCGTCTACGGCGACCTGCTGGACCAGGTCAAAGGCCAACCCACTGCCGACGTGATCCGCGCACTCATGAGTGCCGACGTGCGTGACGCCTGCCGGGTGTTCGCCCCTGTCTTCGAGTCGACCAATGGTTATGACGGACGAGTCTCCATCGAGGTCGAGCCGGGCTTGGCCCATGACGCGCAGGCCACCATCGCCCAGGCCGCAGAGCTCGCCGCGCAAGTGGGCGAACCCAATGTTTTGATCAAGATTCCGGCCACCATCGAAGGGCTGGCAGCCGTGCGTGCCACGATCGCCGCCGGCATCAGCGTCAATGTCACGCTGATCTTCTCGCTCGAGCGCTACCGCGGCGTCATGGATGCCTATCTGAACGGTTTGGACGACGCTTTGGCGGCCGGTCGCGACATCTCGAAGATTCACTCGGTGGCGTCCTTCTTTGTGTCGCGGGTCGACACCGAGGTGGACAAGCGCCTGGCTGCCATCGGCACGCCAGAGGCGCTCGCATTGGCAGGCAAGGCCGCGGTCGCCAACGCCAGGGCCGCGTTCGGCGAGTACCTGTCGGTGTTCGAGTCCGCGCGATTCCGGGCGCTGCAGGCCCAGGGCGCCAATGAGCAACGGCCGCTCTGGGCGTCCACTGGTACCAAGAACCCCGACTACCCTGACACGATCTACGTCGCCGACCTGGTGGCCAGCCCGTGCGTCAACACGATGCCGGAAGCCACTCTGCAGGCCTTCGCCGATCATGGCCAGGTCGTCGGCGACACCATCACTCCGGAGATCATGAGTGCCCGGGCTGTGCTCGGCGAACTGAGCACGGTGGGCTTGGACTACAGTGCGGTCACGAACTTCCTTGAGACGGACGGGGTTGCCAAGTTCGAGGCGTCTTGGAACGATCTGGTGTTGGCCGTAGAAGGCGCACTGAGCTAGAACGATCATGCGTGTTCATAGGTACAGCAATCCTGAGGCGCTCTGCCATGGCGTCGCTGACGCCTTGGTCAGCCACGCCACCACAGGCCAGCGGGCGCTTCGGTTGTGCCTATCGGACGGCCTGAGCGACATCTGCTCGGTGATCAGCACCACCGCCGCCGACACTGCCAAAATGCGCCGACTGGACCTTTGGTGGAGCAACGATCGTTTCGTCGACGTCACGGACCCAACCAGGGTGTCGACTCGCACGCTAGCCGCATTGGGTGGATTGCGTCTAACGGCCGCCCATATTCACCCGATGCCAACCCCATCAGGCAACGCCGATGTCGACGCCGCGGCGATTGCGTACGCTGCGGAACTCGGCGACACGGCTTTCGATCTGACGGTGCTGATGGTGGGCAGCAACGGCCGCGTCGCGGGCGTAAAGGCCGGCTCGCCAACCTTCCTAAACGCCACCCCACACGCCGTCATCGGTGTGCGGGACTCGGACGGCGAATGCTTGACCCTCAGCTTGGCCACATTGGCCCGCAGCAGTGAAATCTGGTTCATCGCCATTGGCGAAGCCGCCGCCTCGTTGGTGCCACGGATTGTGGACGGAGACGAGACGTTGCCGGCCGGCGTACTCAGGGGACGCCGAAACACCAAACTGTTTGTTGATGAAAAGGCCGCCGGGCGACTGCCCCGGTATGTTTGCGAACTGTAAGTCAGGCCACCGGTGGGAAGAACCGGTACAGCACCAGAAGCACGATGACGCAGGCCACCCACAAGCCGCCGACGATCAGTGTGATGCGGTCGAGGTTGCGTTCGGCCATCGAGATGCCGCCCATGGCCGTTGACATGCCACCACCGAACAGGTCGGACATGCCGCCACCCTTGGCTTTGTGCAACAGGATTGATGCGGTGAGCAGCAAGCTGAGCAGGATAAGCACGCACGACAGCACGATTATGGGCGTGGTCATTACAGATGCCATTGGAATCACCGCTTAAGCATACCGAATGATTGCCGCTAGAACCACTTCTTGCGCGCCATGAAAAGTATCGCGATGCCCGCCAAGGCGAAAGAGACGCCAATAATGCCGTAGAACCCCCAAATTGGGGCGTGCCACGGGTAGCCGTCCAGATTCAGGTTCATGCCGAACGCCGAGAAGATCATCGTCGGGATCGACAGGACGATCGTGACGACTGCCAGGGTCTTCATGATGACGTTTTGGTTGTTTGAGATGACGGAGGCGTAAGCGTCCATCATTCCCGACAAAATGCCCGAATAGATGCCCGACATTTCCAGCGCCTGCTCGTTTTCGATGATGGTGTCCTCAAGCAGGTCGTTGTCCTCCGGGTACTTTTTCACCTCAGGGACGCGCACCAGACGGTTTAGCACCCGCTGATTGGACACCAGTGACGTGTTGATGTAGACCAGTGACTTCTCGAGTTCGAGCATCTCGATCAGTTCTTCGTTACGGGTCGAACGGCGAAGGTTGGCCTCTTGTCGGTCGATCATCTTGTCGATGACGCGCAGGGCCGATAGATAGGCCCCGGCATTATGCATCAACAACTGCAGGGTGAAACGAGTCTTCATGAAGGTGCGGAAGTCGCGTACCCGTCCCTTTTCGAACTCGGCGATAACAGACACCCGCTCGGAACAAACTGTGATGATCGCCGTCTTGGTGATGATGATGCCCAAAGGGATGGTGACATACCATTTGCGCTCTGAGCGGAGCTCCGTAGTCGGCACGTCGACCAGGATGAGCACGTAGCCGTCTTCGGCGGTGATACGCGATCGCTCTTCAACGTCCAAAGCGCTCTTCAGGTCGTCTGGATCCACAGCGCACTTTTCTGCCAGCGCCGTGATCTCGGCCATTGAGGGGTCGATCAGGTTGACCCAGGCGCCATCGACGATTTCGTCGACTTGGCTGAAACCACCGCTTGGATCCGATAAATATACCGTCTGCATATGCTCACCTCCGCGCATACCCTATCACCGCTTGACGGAATCGGCGTCAGTTTAGGTCTAGAGTGTTCCTATGAACAAACGATTCTTGCGAGCCGCAGCGCTTGCACCCCTCGTGCTTATCCTCACTGGTTGCATGAGCATGACGATGGACGTGACCATCAAGTCTGATTCAGATATCTCCATCGCCATGACGATGGGTATCGACGACGAGTACATGTCTCTACTCGATACAGACAACCTTTGTGACTACCTCTCCGAAAATGGCGGGACCACGGACTTGGGGTTGCCTGGCAACGTCAACCTGAACCCGGGCACATCGAACGGACAGCACACCTGCACGATTTCCGCCTCCGGAATGACCATTGACGAATTCACCGGCAGTAGCAGCGGGTCGGGTCTGACACATGCCGACGGCCAATACACCTTCACCATGGACACGAGCGACACGGGTAGCCCGTCCGACTACGGAATGTCGCCCAGTGACATGTCGTCGATGATCAACCCATTCTCGATCTCGGTGACGTTCCCCGGTGCCGTGGTTTCGAGCAACCCTGCAGGCACGGTTTCCGGCAACACGGTCACATGGGACGACCCCGCTGACCTGTTCGGCGGCACGGCTTTGACCGCCGTCGGAAAAGACAGCGGTGGCATTATCCCCCTGCCGGGCTCGGGTGGTTCTGGTGTTGGCATCTCCAAGGGCCTGATCATCGGTATCGTGGCTGCCGTCGTCGTGATTGCCGCCGTCGTCATCATCATCATCATGAGCGGTAGCCGCAAGAAGGCGCAAGCCGCCGCAGCGCAGGCTCAATACGCCCAGGGTTATGGCCAGCCCTACCCCGACCAGTATCAGGCGATGCCTCCCCAATATGCGCCCCAGCCGGACCAGTACCCACCGGCGCCGCCCCAGGCGATGCCGCAGCAGTATCCCCCGGCGCAGTATCCCGCGGCGCAGTACCCACCGGCGCCGCCCCAGGCTATGCCGCAGCAGTACCCCCCGGCGCAGTACCCGCCTGCACCACAGCCGACGGCCTACCCGCAGCCGACTGCCTACCCGCAGCCAATGGCTTACCCCCAGCAAGTGCCGCAGGCGCCAGTTGACCAGTATCAGGCAGCCACACATGCACAGCCTGATCCGTTCCCGCAGCAACCACCCGTGGTGCAGCCTGATCCGTTTGCTCAGCAGCCCCCCGTGGTGCAGCCTGATCCATTCGCGCAGCAACCCCCCGCCCCGCCGGCACCACCGGCTGCGCCATACGGTCAGTAAAGCAAACAAAAACTGGCGGCCCTTCGGGGCCGCCAGTTTTGTGTCTTGGTCAGAACGGCAGGTCGTAGAACCTGGTTATCAGGCTAAACTCGTCCGGGTCGAGGCTGGCACCGCCGACCAGAGCACCGTCGACATCGTCCTGCTTGATGATGCCGGCGATCGTCCCCGCCTTGACGGACCCGCCGTAAAGCACGCGCACCAGCGCGGCAGCGTCGGCGCCGTACAGGTCAGTTAGGCATGCGCGGATCGCCGCGCAAACCTCCTGCGCGTCGTCCGGCGTGGCCACCTGGCCGGTGCCAATCGCCCAAACCGGCTCGTAGGCGATAACCAAAGACGCCGCAGAGTCCGCCTTGATGCCAGACAACGCCGCCTTCAACTGGCCCACGGTGTGTTCAACGTGCCCGCCGAGTTGGCGAACGTCCAGGCCCTCACCCACACAGATGATCGGTGACAGGTTGTTGGCCAGGCATTGCTTGGCCTTGGCATTGACCTGCTCGTCGGTCTCGTTGTGGTACTGCCGACGCTCGGAGTGCCCTACGACAACGTACTTGCAGCCCAGCTTTGCCAACATGGACGCGGCGATGTCCCCGGTGTAGGCGCCCTCGTCGTGCTCGCTGACGTCCTGGGCCCCCAAGTTGATCGGCATACGGTCACCGTCGATCAGGATCTGGACGGTGCGCAGATCCGTGAAAGGCGGAATGACCACACACTCCGACCGCTTGGTGTCATACCGATGATCAGCCAACGCCCAGGCGAGCTTCTGAACCACGCCGACAGCATCGACGTGGTTCAGGTTCATTTTCCAGTTGCCTGCTATCAGGGGCAAACGTGCCATCAGTTTTCCTCTAACACGGCGAGACCCGGCAGTTGCTTGCCCTCAAGGTACTCAAGGGACGCGCCACCACCGGTCGAAATATGGCCGAATTGGTCGTCACTGAATCCGAGCTGACGGCAGGCCGCGGCGGAGTCGCCGCCGCCAACCACCGACAGGCCCTTGACCTGAGTCAACGCCTGCGCGATGGCTTTGGTGCCTTGCGCGAAGTCCGCGATTTCGAAAACGCCCATCGGGCCGTTCCAGAAAACAGTTGCCGCCTGCTCGATGGCATCGGCGAACAGCTTCTCTGTGGCCGGGCCGATGTCCATGCCGCCCTGGTCGGCCGGAATGGCGTCGACAGCCACCACCGACACATCGCCGATTACCTGACGGGCATCAAAATCCATACCTGGGGCGATGCGCACGTCCACCGGAAGAAGGATCGTCTTGCCCGCTGCTTTGGCCGATTCCAGATAGCCCTTGCAGGTTTCGATGTTGTCAGCGTCGAGGATGGAGTTGCCAACCTCGATGCCCTGAGCCTTCAAGAAGGTGTATGCCATACCACCGCCGACGACCAGCGTGTCAGCGATCTTCAGCAGGTTGTCGATGACGGCCAGCTTGTCGGCCACCTTCGCGCCGCCTAGGACGACGACGAAGGGGCGCTTAGGGTCGACGGTCAGCGCCTGCAACACGTCGACTTCCTTCTGCACCAGGTAGCCGGCGAAGCTCGGAAGCAGCTTGGCGATGTCATAGACGGAGGCCTGCTTACGGTGGACGACACCGAAGCCGTCCGTCACAAAGACATCACCGAATTCGGCGTACTTGGCAGCCAGGGCGGCGCGGGCGGCGTCGTCCTTCGACTCCTCGTCGGGCTCGTAGCGCACGTTTTCGCACAGCGCGATCTGGCCGTCGGCCAGTGCCGCGGCCGTCTCGTGAGCTGACGGGCCAACAACATCGGCCGCCAGCGCGACCGGCTGACCCAGCAACTCGCCC
>WQYR01000039.1 GCA_009781145.1 Propionibacteriaceae bacterium
AACGTTGGTGATGCTGAAGCACTGGTTGAATCCATCAACCAAGCACAGGCATCGCCTCAGCTCAGGCGCGACATGGGAGAAGCCGCGCGGCAGCGGGTCTTGGCAGACTTTCGGCCAGAGAGGATCTGGCTAGGACTGTTTGACATCATGGAAGGTCGTCCATCTGATGATGTGGCAGCCGTGTGAAAGAATAGGGAAAATGAAAGTACTGATCACCGGAGGGGCTGGTTTTATCGGCTCCAATCTAGTTCGCCAACTTGTAACCCGAAAAATCGACGTAAGGGTAATTGATGACTTGAGCTCCGGGTCGAGAGAAAACCTTGCTGGGCTCGATGTCGTATTCGATGAAGCCACGATTCTGGACTATCCCGCGTTATTGGGAACAACCCGTGGTGTGGACGCTGTGGTCCATTTGGCGGCAATCGGCAGCGTTCCCCGTTCTGTGGCGCACCCGCGTCCAACCCACGACGCCAATATCACAGGAACACTCAATGTTCTTGAGGCCGCTCGTGAGGCCGATGTGCCACATGTCATTGTTGCATCGTCAAGCTCGGTGTACGGAGCAAATCCCGATCTGCCGAAGAATGAGCAGATGTGGACTCGCCCAATGAGCCCTTACGCAGTCACAAAGGTCGCCACTGAGAGCTATGCAATCGCGTATGGATACTCCTATGGCTTGAAAACCTTGGCTTTTCGGTTCTTTAACGTTTATGGTCCGAACCAGATCGCCGGCCGAACTTACTCCGCTGTTATCCCGCAATTTCTCGACGCGGCGGTACACAACCGGCCGCTCCAGATCCACGGTGACGGACAGCAGTCGCGTGACTTCACGTATGTTGACACGGTTTGTGATGTCATTTGTGATGCCCTCGACCGCCAAGTGTCGTCGCATTCGCCGGTCAATCTGGCGATGGGCACCAACACAAACCTGCTCGACTTGGTCGACCTAATTCAAACTGCCGTCGGCCAACCCATCAAGAAAGAGTTCATGCCGGCCCGAGTGGGCGATATCAGGTCTTCGCAGGCTGACTCAAGGCTGCTGCGTTCTCTCTTCCCTCAGATCAAGGCAGTGGGACTTCGTGACGGAATCGGTAGGACTTTGAGGTGGTTTCTTGAACAACAGTCATGATCAACGGCGTGGGTCTTTTTCGGTGTTCGGCTGAGTTCACACTTGCAGGTGTTTCCATGAGGGGAACGTGCGCAATAGGTTGAAGCCTGATACTGCTGACACAGTTGCCCTCTAACCAGACGCCGCGCCCTCGACGATGCCCTCCCGGTTGATGACCCTCACCAGTGTGAGAAAGAGGCAGCGAAAATCGAATCGCAAAGTCATCCGCCTGACGTACTCGCCGTCATGAGTGGCCTTATCTTCAATAGATAACTCATCTCTGCCATTGATCTGCGCCCAGCCAGTGAGTCCGGGGCGTACACTATTCGCGCCGCATGCGTCTCGCTGTTCTATCAGGTCATACTGATTCCACAGCGCCGGCCGTGGACCAACAAAACTCATGTCAGCGATGAGGATGTTCCAAAGCTGGGGAAGCTCGTCCAAACTGAGTTTGCGTAGCACTTTCCCGGCTCTGGTCACCCACTGTTCTGGAGCATTCAACTGATGTGTTGGTCGGTCGTGGGGCGTGTCAGTCTTCATCGTGCGGTACTTCAGCATGCTGAAGGGGCGTTTGCCGCGTCCGATGCGCCTCTGAATGAAGTACACCGGACCGGGGCTGTCGAGTTTCACCCAGATGGCAATTGCCAGCATCAGGGGCGAAAACACCAGCAGCCCCACAGCGCTCAACACGAGATCAATCAGACGCTTTACGAAACGCTCATACATGCAGGCTAGGCTCTTTCCGCAATCGCCGAAACCAGTGTGAACGACGACGAATCATCAAAGCTAGCGGTCGTAGTATTGGAACGATACCCGTCCGGATGTACCCTTGCCAGCCAGAGCCCGTAGTCCAGTTCGGCTGGGTCTGCGGGCGTGACGTGGGCGTGCAGGATCCCTGGCGTCTGCGCCTCGTCGGCATCGATGGCGTCCTCGTCGGAGGTCAACACCTCGGCCATTTTCTCGCCTTGACGCAGACCGATGATCTCGATGGGAATGTCCTTGCCCGACATGGCCACAAGCCTACGGGCAATATCCACGATGTGCACCTGCGACCCCATCTCCAAGATCACAACCTCACCGCTTCGGCCCTTCGCGCCGGCGGCAATCACCAGTGAGCAAGCCTCGGGAATCGTCATGAAATAGCGGGTCGCATCCTCGTGGGTGACAGTAATTGGCAGGCCCTGGTCGATGGCCTTCTGGAACAGCGGCACCATTGACCCGCGCGACCCGAATACGTTGCCAAACCGCACCGACACGTAACGCGCCGCTGGCACCTGCTGGGCCATCCAACTGGTCAGATGCTCCGCCATGCGCTTCGAATGCCCCAGAATCGTCGTCGGGGCGGCGGCCTTATCAGTCGAGATGTTGATGAAAACCTTCACGTCAGCAGCACGGGCACATTCGAGGACGTTCAACGTGCCGATCACGTTGGTGTCCCAGGCCTCCCGGGGGAACCGCTCCAACATCGGCACATGCTTCAGTGCAGCAGCGTGGAAGACGACGTCCGGACGCCACTGCTCGAACACCCGGGAAAGCGCAGCCTTGTCGCGGATGTCACACAAGACGATGTCATCACGAATCAACAGGCCAGTGCCGTACAGCGCGAACTCTGTATCCTGCAGGTGGGTCTCGTCGTGGTCAAGCAAAATCAAGGCACCGGGTGCCAGCTTGTGTACCTGGACGCACAATTCCTGGCCGATAGAGCCGCCCGCGCCAGTGATCAGCACCCGCTTGCCGCGCAGATAACCTCGCATGGAATCCATGTCGAGGGTCGGCTTGTGATGCTCCATGAGATCCTCGATGCGGATGTCCCGCACCGGGCCGACCATCGTTTGGCGCCCAAGCTCCCGCTCCAGCGTCGGCACCACCTTGACCTCGACGTCCAAAGTGGGCGCCAACGCCACCAGACGGTTCAACAACTCAGGCGGCGGGGTGTCGATGGCCACAACGACGACATCCGCACCAATCCCGTCGCCCTTTTTGACGAGAGTGTCATAATCGCCCAGCACCGGCACCCGGCGCACCACAAGATTGCGCTTGGCCGGGTCGTCGTCAATGAATCCGATGGGGTAGAAGGGGCTGCGCGGGTCGGCCGTCATGCGCTGAACCGTCAAACGACCAAGATTGCCAGCTCCGTAAACCAGCGTGCGCTGACCCTTCTTACCCAACGGCGATTGCGCCCGCTCAACCAGCTCACGGCGAACGTAGCGCACCACCAGACCCAGGCAAGTGGCCAGCGGCCAGGCGATGATCACAGGCGTTATGGGCAGCCAGAAGATCAGGGCGACGCCACCGGTCAAAACAGTGCTGCCGGCAAGAACCAGAGCGAAAGCGCGGGCCTCCTCCAGCGAACCCGCCCAATAACGATTGTTGTAAAGCTTCGCGATCAGCCCCAAAACGACCTGCATGACGGCGGCGACACCAGCCAGGATGAGAACCTGCCAAAGACGGTCGCGGGTCAGAGTTGGCGCAACAATGACCATACCGACACCGATTGCGACCAGCCAGGCTGCGACGTCACCCCCGTATTGCAGCCACCCGCTGGTTCCAACGACACCATTTTTCTGGCGCTCGTCACTCTTCCCTTCCAACAAGTCACCTCCCTGGGGCACACTTGGTCATGTTTCACCGAAAGCACGAAGCTTTCGGCTGCCGACTTCATTGGTTCCCTCGCCCGCCAATGCCAGCGATTCAGTATATCGCGGCAAGGCGCCAGAACGCTCATTGAACCGAAACCACAAGTCTCAACATCCGGGAGCAAGTCAACCCATTTCACATAATTATGTGATGAGCATCACGGAATTGTGTATGAATGTGTGATTACTATCACGGAGGCTCAGCTGATCAAGGCGATCGGATCAGCTTGACGCTTACGCCCAGATGCCGCGTCGCATGACTTTGACAACCTGCAAAGCGTCGTTCAGCGCCACTATGTCGGCGACGAGGCCCACGTCAAGACGTCCCACCCCCGTAATGCCCAGGTAATCGGCCGGATTGCTGCTGGCCGCCCGCAACGCCAACTCCAGCGGGGCACCTGCGTTGACGGCCACGCGAACCGCCTTGTCGAGCGTCAACGTCGATCCGGCGATCGTGTTTGTGCCCGCCAGGCGGGCCACGCCGTCGCGGACCTCAACCGCCAGACCACCCAACACATACTCGCCGTCTTGCGTGCCCGCCGCCGCCATGGCGTCAGTGACGAGGACGCAACGGTTGGGCTTCGACTTCATCACCGCCGTCACCAGGTCAGCCGCCACGTGGACGCCGTCACACACCAACTCCACCCAGACGTCGGGCGACTCCCAGAGCGGAAGCACCGGCCCCGGCGCGCGATGCAGCAACTCGGGCATGGCGTTGAACATGTGCGTTGCGCCCCTTGCCCCCGCCGCAATGGCCTGCCGCGTGCAGGCGTCGTCGGCGCCGGTGTGGCCGATCGCAACCACCACGTGACGCGACGCCAACCACCGGATAACCGCCATGGCACCCGGACGTTCGGGCGCGATGGTCACCATCGCCACCGGGCCGGATGTCACCACTTGATGAATCTCGGGCAGGGACGGGTCGCGAAGCAGCGACGCGTCATGGGCACCCTTGTAGGCGGGTGCCAGCCAAGGCCCCTCAAGATGAATGCCCGCCAACTCACCAGAGGCCACCAGCGGCGTCAGGTCTTCAATCTGCGTCATCAAGGCGTCCAGAGGCGCCGTCATCAGGGACGCGAGCATCGTCGTCGTCCCGTGGGCAAGGTGGGCGCCCAGCACGACGCGGGCGGCATCCGCCCCGTCCGTGAAGTTGACGCCCCCGCCACCGTGGCTGTGGACGTCCACAAACCCTGGGCTGACAAGGTCAAACACCTCATCGGCAGGTGTTGGTGGTGTGCCTACGCCCCAAGCGACGACAAGCCCGTCAGCAACCTCAACCCAACCATCCTCGCGAAGCCCCTCGGGCGTCAGTACCCGGTTGGCCTGGATGATCACGCCAAGTCCAGCTTCTGCCAAGCCGGTGCACTTTCGTAGGCCTGCTTGTAGTAATCGGCCAGTTTCAAGTTATGGGCGGCCGCTTCGTCAATGATGACGGTGGCGAACTGGTGCATCTGCAGCACCGACCCCGGGCACATGGCCGTCACCGGGCCCTCAACGACCTGCGCGATGGCGTCAGCCTTGGCGTCGCCCATCGCCACAAGCACAACATGGCGGGCGGCCATGACGGTGCCCAGGCCCTGCGTCACGCAATGGTCCGGCACTTCCTCGGGGGTGGCGAAGAAGCGGGCATTGTCCTGGCGGGTGCGCTCAGTCAAGGTCTTCACGCGGGTGCGGGACGCCAGCGACGACGTCGGCTCGTTGAAGCCGACGTGCCCATTTGCGCCGATGCCCACGATTTGGACATCAACACCGCCAGCCGCGGCGATAGCCTTCTCGAAGCGCTCGCCAGCGCTGGCCAAGCCGTGTAGCGAACCGTCCGGCACATGCACCCGTGAAGGGTCAAGACCCAAAGGCTCGGTCACGGTGCGCCGAATCACCTCGCGATAGCTCTCGGGGTGCCCGTCCGCCAGACCGACGTACTCGTCCAACGCAAAAGCGGACGCCTGCGACAAATCCAGACGGCCTTCAGCGACCAGTCTCGCCAGCCCTTCATAGGTTGACAGTGGGGACGAGCCGGTGGCAACGCCCAACACAACGCCAGGGCCAACCTCTGCCGCGATTTTGGCGACTTTGGCGGCGGCAACCTGGCCGACCTGCTCCGCAACGGGACAAATAATGACTTCCATGATGCTCCTCACCTGTTTTGATGGGCGAGGGTCTCGCCATCAACCAACTGCAAACTGTACAACTACTGGACTCGGATGGAGACACCGTCTCCAATGTCGATAACACCGCCGACCCAAACGTGCATCGGCTGCCCTGGCTGGGCTGTCGCCACCGCTTGACCGGGGTTATGCACCGTGGTGCCGTTGGTCGACTCACGATCCGTGGCCCACATTGCACCATCATAAAGCTCAATGCGGACGTGCGTGCGCGAGATGTCATGATGTGGGCTGACGACGCGCACGAGGTGCGCCGTCTCGCCGGGGTAGGCCTGTGGGGCGCGACCGACGAGCAGCGGCTCGTTGACAGGCCAGCGTTGGCCATCCGAAAAGACCAGCAGTGTGGCGCCGAGCGGTGACCCGGTGGCGGCCGGTCCGCTCGGTGCCGCATCGGTGGCAGGCTGCTCAGTGACAGGGACCGAAGTCGACTCAGACGGCGACTCTGTCGCGGCCGGCTCGGGCTGGGGCACTGCGGCAACCTCGGGCTGCGGCACGACTGTCTCCGGGACAACTGCCGGCTCAGGCACTGGCTGCGCCTGGGCTGGCTGCCAATCGACCCGGTCTAGGTCGGGCTGAGCGGCCTCCACGGCTGGCGCTGCGACAGGCTCAGCAGGCGCCGGTTCGGCGGCGGCGGGCTCAGGTGCAGGTTGCTCAACTGCGACCGGCTCGGGTGCCGTCTCGACCACCTGAACGGGTTCGACCAACCCGCTTTGGCTCTCGGCGATAACCTGATCGACGGCCGCTTTCGCAGCTTCGATCTGGGCGGCGAGGTCGGGGTCAATCGGTGCTTCAACGGGCTCGACAGTCAGGTCGACAGCGGGTTGAATAACGGGTTCAGGGTTAACCACGGGCTCAGCGGCAGCTTCAGCCACCGGCGCAGCAACAGCTTCAACCACCGGCTCCACGACAGGCTCAACCACCGGCTCCACGACAGGCTCAACCACCGGCTCAGCAGCAGCTTCAACCACAGGCTCTACGACAGGTTCGACTACCGGCTCTACGACAGGTTCGACTACCGGCTCAGCGGCAGTTTCGACCACCGGCTCTACGATTTCGACCGCGGGCTCTGCCACCTCAGTCATGGGCGGGAACACCATTTCCGCGGTTGCGTCGATGGGCTGCTCGACAGTCGCCTCTGGATTGAACGCGGGAACCTCGACTACCGGTGGGACCTCTGGCTCTGGTGCGGGCGCGGCAACAGCCTCGGGCTCTTCCAAGGCCTCATGCTCGGGCTCCGGCTCTGGCTCAGTCACAGGCTCGGGCTCGCCGAAAGCTTCATGCTCGGGTTCAGGTTTGGTTTCGGCGGGTTCCACGGCAGGGCTCGCCGGCTCCGCCAACGGAACGTCAACACCGAAACCCGTGGCCCAGGCACCCGGTGCCTGCAGTTCTTCTGGCACGGCCGCCATCCCCGGCTCCGCCGCTGCGGGCACGTCCGCCTTCTCAGGGGTTTCAGGTGCGGGAGTTTCGTCTTGCTGCACCACGGGCATAGTGGTCAGAGGTGCGACGACAAATGTGGCGTCACCGAGGCTAACTCGCGCCTCATCGCTGGCGTCAATGTCGATGCTGCCAGCCGTCACTACCCCCACCGCCAATGGCAATCGCCATGTGCTGGCCGCATTCTGGCCGGGCAGGGCGATAGCGATATGCCGGGCGTCCAGATTGACGGAACGCCAAGCCGCCTGTCCGTGGCCGTTCGCGACAACCTCGCCGGAGGCCACGTCAGTGACGGTGACGTCACCGCGCACGACGCATTGCAGACGGTCATTGTCGACGACGACGATCAGATCGGGAACTACGTCCATACCCCAACGCATCAGCTTGCCGACCAGGGATTCAAGGTCTGTTGCCGCAACCACGTCATTCCATGTGGCGCTCAGGCGTTCGGCGATATCAGCGGACGTCGGCTGTGCAGCAACCAGCGCCTTGGGGCCGTTGAGGACGATCCACGAACCCGGCGTGTAGGTCGTACGCCATGTGCTTGTAGCCATGAGAGCTCCTTCGCTGTTGGGGCATAGCAAATCTGGAACAAGTCCCGACAGACTGTGCCGCATCTAATTGTGCCAACATCGTGGCGCTAACTCCACTATCAAGTTGAGACTAAGACAAAATGACCTCAAGCAGGCAGGCCTCTGGACGGCAGAACGTGCGCAGCGGAAAAGTGGGCGCTGTGCCAACCCCGGCGGTGACGTGCAACCACGACTGGTCACCCTCAGGCGGATAGCGATGGACGCCCCTTATCATGCTGGTCGGCAGATCGCAGTTGGCCACGAGGGCTTTGCCTGGCAGGCAGATCTGCCCGCCGTGGGTATGACCGGCCAGCATCAGCGGCACCCCGTCTGCCGTCATCGCGTCCAGTACCCGACGATACGGCGCATGGGTGACGCCGATGAGTAGATCGGCTGGCTGATCGGCCCAATCGGCACTGGCCGTGGCTGCTCCGCCGAGGTAATCGTCCATGCTGATGTGGGCGTCGCCGGCCCCGCGGATTTCCAGTGTCAAGCCGGCCGCCTGCAAACGCGTCCGGGCATTGTTCAGATCCGTCCAGCCGCCATCGGCCAGGAAGTCGCGAACCCGTCGCCAAGCGAGCACTGGACCTTTGGTTCGCGCCCGTCCCGAAGGATGCCTCAGGTAGTAGACCGGGTTGACGGGCGACGGTCCGAAGTAGTCGTTGGAACCAAAGACGAAAACGCCAGGCAGTTCCAGCAGAGGCGCCAGAAGACGGGAGAACTCGTCAAACCCGTCATCGTCGGCCAAAAGATCACCCGTCGCGACGACGATATCGGGGCTGAGCTCGGCCAAGGACGCAACGAAACGGGCCTTGGCCCGCTGGCCCCGCGTGTAGTGCAGATCACTGATGTGAAGGAGGCGCACCCGCCCTTGCGTCGGTTGATCCGGCAGCGTCAACTCGTGACGAACCACCCGGAAGGCATAGGCCTCAAGCAGGCCAGCGGCAACCGTCGCAGCGCCAGCGCCCAAAGCAGCACCGACCAGACTTGAGATTTTCACCGATCGTCACCGTCTACGCGGGAGGCGAGTCCGGCGGTGGCTCGTCTGGTGGCGGTGGCTTGTAGGTGTTGGGCGACGACCAGTGGTGATCAATTGGTGTGTACCCGGGGAAGGGCGTTGGCGGTGTGCCCGCAACGGCGGCGGCCATACCGTACCGCCAGATCTGGCCGGTGTCGGGGCCACCGAAACCGTTCAGATAGGTGTGCGAATACGGCAACCGCAAGCCTCGAAGGGTGATGTTCCGGCCCTGCCAGAAATCAGACATCTTGTCGTAGGCGATGGTCGCAAATCCCGAAACATAGGGTGTGTAGCCACCGAAGGAGATGTACTCGCCGGAGTTCGTCGTACCCGACTTGCCGGCCTGTGGGTAGCCGCCAGGAATGTTGGCGCCAGCACCGGTGCCGCCCCGCATGACGCCTTGCAACAGTGCGGAGACACCGTGAGCAACATTTGGGTCAATGGTTTGCTGGCAGTTGGCGTCGGGCACGGGCACGTCCTTACCGTCGGCGTCCTTCATTGACTCCAAGATGACTGGGTTGCAGTGCACGCCGTTTGCGGCAAACGTGGCGTAGGCCTCGGCCATCGTCAGCGGCGACACCTCGGCGACGCCGAGGGTGAAGCTGGGGATTGTGTCGAAGTGGGCGGCTTGAAGATCGGTCGTGTCATATTGCGGGTCGGCCATGGCCAGCTTGACGCCAGCCGCCTGCGCCATCTGGACGGCACCGCAGATGCCGGTGTCGCGCTCCAGTTGCATGAAGTAGGTGTTGACGGAGTTGGCTGTCGCCGCAGGCAGGGCGATCGGGCCGGAGCTGCCTTCGGAGTTCCTGACGTTATAAGACTTGGGTGCCTTGACCGGGCCATTGCAGCTTTGGAAAATCTGGCCGCCGAACTGCATGGGCGCGTCACTTATGTACATCGTGTCGAACGGCACACCCAGTGCCAAGGCACTGGCCAACGTGAACACCTTGAATGTCGAGCCCGTCTGGAAACCCTCCGCGCCGCCCATGTCGTTGTCGACGGCATAGTTGTAGTAGGTCTGGCCTTGCGTCGTGTCCGGACCCATGACGGGACGGCTTTGAGCCATGCTCAAGATCAAACCGGTGCCAGGCTGAACGATGGCCATCGCGGCAATCGCCGGGTCCCTGGGGTCGACCTTGTTTGACACCACCTCTTGGACGGCGTCCTGGACCGCTGGGTTGATCACTGTCTGCACGTCATAGCCACCCCGCTTGACGGCCATCAGGCGATCTTTCTGGGACGAGTCGGCGGGCAGACCCAAGGCGTCCGTCATCGCGTCGCTTGTCAGCGTCCTCTGGACGTAATCGCAGATGAACGGGTATCGCGATGACTGACAGCCCTGGGCCATGTTCTGCACCATGGTGGGATCCCAAGGGACGGCCTTGGCAGCGGTAGCTTCGGCGGGCGTGATGTCGGCGACATCCGACTCGGCCATCACGTCAAGCACCGTGTTGCGGCGCTGGATGGACGCATCCGGGTAACTGGTCGGCGAGAAGGCGCCCGGCTGCTGCACAATACCAGCCAGCATGGCCGCCTGCGGCAATGTCAGGCTAGCCGCAGTGGTGCCAAAGTAATGCTCTGCCGCCGCCTGAACCCCATAGACGTGATCGCCATAGTAGGCCATGTTCAGATAGCGTTCGAGGATCTGTTCCTTCGTCAGTTGCTTCTCAAGCTGCAACGCGTAGCGCATCTCGATGATCTTGCGGGACATCGTCAACTCGGTGGCTGCCTTCATGGCTTCCTGGTCGTTCGCCTGGTTAGCCACTTCGACGCGCACCATCTTGACGTACTGCTGTGTGATAGAGGACGCGCCACGGTTGGTCTCGCCGATCAGGTTGCCGATAGTCGCGCGAATCAAGCCCGTGCCGTCAATGGCGCCGTGCTCAAAGAAACGCTTGTCCTCGATGGCCACCTGAGCCTGCTGCATGTAAGGCGAAATGTCGCTGATCGGCACATATTCGCGGTATTCGTCGGCGAAGGTGGCCAGCAGTGAGCCGTCCGCCAAAAAGACCTTGGTGGCTTGCGGTTGGGGTGGTGTTTTCAGCTCAAGAGGGATCTCATTGAAATTGTCTGCCGCAGTGTTCACGACGCTGGTGCTCAGCAGCAAGGTGGGTGCCGCCAAACCTGCCGTCAGCAGACCGGCGCCTACACTACCAACCACAAAAAGTAACCCAGCCAGGGCCTTCGATCTCCACGCTTCCTCAGCCATAATTTCAAGGTTACCGTATGAGCTGAGAAGTTGTCACCCAAATCTCACTGACTAGGACAAACCCTGTGAATCGGGTATGACATCCCTCTTGCCACGCGGAACAAGCCCGCATGACGAGAGCGGGCGACGGGAATCGAACCCGCGTGTCCAGCTTGGGAAGCTGGCGCTCTACCATTGAGTTACGCCCGCGTCGGCGGTGGTGCCGAGCTCTTAGCTTACCGTAAAAGACACCGAGCCAAGATGCTGCGACTGACGCGCAGCATGACGGTGTCGGGGTGTGCGACATGACGGTGTTGGTGGTGTGTGCGACATGATGGTGTCGGTGGTGTGTGCGGCATGACGGTATTGGTTGGGTATGATCGCCGAGGCAATCGTCATCCTGCGCGCAGTCGCAGGATCTGGCCCGAGTGAGTAGGCGGTGTCAATCGACTATGCCGTACAGGCGGTCGCCGGCGTCGCCTAGGCCAGGCACGATGTACCCGTGCTCGTTGAGCCGCTCGTCCACACCGGCCACCACCAGTGTGCAATCGATGCCCGCTTCGTCCACCTGATGGCGCACAGCTTCGATGCCCTCGGGGGCGGCTAGCAGACAGACGCCCGTCACGTCGGATGCTCCCCGTGACGTCAAAAACTTGAAGCACCCGCCAAGTGACCCGCCGGTGGCCAGCATGGGGTCGAGGACGAAGCACTGACGTCCACTGAGATCCTTCGGCAGCCGCTCAGCGTAGGTGAACGGCTGCAGGGTCTGCTCGTCTCGCACCATGCCGACGAAGCCCACCTCGGCTGTCGGCATCAAGCGCATCATGCCGGCAAGCATGCCTAGGCCAGCCCGCAATATGGGCACCACAAGTGGTTTTGGTGACGCGATGCGCAATCCTGTGGTGGGGGCCACGGGCGTCACGATATCGCACGGCTCGACGCGTACCCGTCTCGTCGCCTCGTATGCCAGCAGTGTTACCAACTCGTCGACGAGTTCGCGAAACAGCGGGCTCGGGGTATCGATAGCCCGCAGACGGGCAAGCTTATGGGCGACCAGTGGATGATCCGCAACATGCAATTCCATGGTGTTTACTGTATCGCGCCGAAGGCCCCCAAACGACTCCCAGTGCCCGTGCACTAGAGTTATGGTGTGAGTTCTGAAAGGAGACCGACATGGCCGACAGCGAAGACGAGATCGAGTATGACGACGGCTTCGATGCTGACGATATCGTCGCCGATGACTACGACGATGACACAGATGACGAGATCGATAACAGTCTCTTTGACGATTCTGACGACGACGACTCCGATGATAACGACGACATCGATGACGATGACGATGACGATGACGACACCGACGATTATGATGACGCCACCGATGACGAGATCGATTTCGTCGTCGCCGTCTATCGCGAGGACGGCGAGCCACAGGTCGCCGAAATGGCCTTGCCATTGGCCAATGACCTTGATGAGTTGATCGTCCAACTGCGGCGCCTGCCTGCCGATGCCGGTGCATGTGCGTTCGTCTCCATCAGTGGTGAGTTCTTTGTCGTCGTGCGCGTGCGGGGCAAGAACGTCCAGGTGCTGCTCAATGATTCAGTGGCGGCCAGCGACTGGCCCATCGCCCGCGATGTGGCTGACCTCATCGGTCTTGACATACCTGAGGACGACGACGAATCCGAGATCGTCGGTGACCTCGACATCCTGTCCGATCAGGGTGTCAGCGAGTTCGACATGGAGGCCATCGCCGGTGGCTATGACGAAGACTCGGGCGATCTTGTCCGTCAAATTGCTGACCAGATGAAGATCCGCACCCAGTTCGACGCAGCCACCCGCGACCGGTAGCCCCGAGCATACCCACCGACACAGGTCGAGAGCCGTCCTCAGGGAGCAAGTGGGTGACAAAACCGCACCCCAACGTGCGGTTTGCAGTGGTGCAAGACGAAATAGTGACGTCTTGTGGCCAGACAGCACCCTTTTCGGGGTACTACCGCACCCAAACGTCAGGGCGGGCTTTCAAGGCGACGTTTGGGTGGAGTCTTGCACCTGCAGGCGTCGAACGCTTCAAGCTCAAACCGTCGTTCCGCCCGTCCCGCTCCAGGTTGGAAATGGCTTCATTGATTACGTGTAGTCGACAACCACCGGGGCGTGATCGCTGATGCGTCTGTCCGCGCTGGCGGCGCGATCAACCCAGCTTTGACGCGCAGTGGCCGCGAGGCCCGCTGACGCCAGGTGGTAGTCGATGCGCCAGCCGACGTCCTTGGCGAAGGCTTGGCCCATCCAACTCCACCATGAGTAGGGACCGTCTCCGTCCTTGTTTTGGGATCTCACGACGTCCACCAGCGGACGGCTCGACGGCTGCCAATCCAGGGACGGCGCAAGCATCGTCCGCCCAGCCAAGCGGTGATGTGACGGCGCCTGGCCAATTTGGGCGTCGAGCCAGGCCCGCTCGCCCGGCAGGAAACCTTCGTGGGTGAGGTTGCTGCGCCAGTTGGTGATGTCCGCAGGGCCGTGCGCGATGTTGAAATCGCCCAGTACCAGCAGGTGACGCCCGTGGGCTTCGGCGTCGGCCTGACGGGCGTCGATCTCGGCTGTGAACCGCCGCAGGAAATCGGCCTTCCGCTCATAGCGGGCCTGCTGTTGCGCCGGCGTGTAGCCCTCGCGTCCGCCGTCCTCTGGTGCGACCTCCAGCGGCACACCGCCCTTCGGCACATACACGCTGATGACGTCCAGCGGCGCGTCCTCCAGGTGGACGCCGATGAGGCGTCCCTCTTGCGCGAAGGGGTTGTCGTCCGTCCAGGTGAAGGACGGGACATGCTGACGGGTCAGGATGGCGACGCCGTTGCGTCCGGCCAATTGGCCCGGATCATAGGCTAGGTTGTAGGCGCCGAAGGCGTCCGGCGGCAGGTCGGGGACGCGGCAGCGGACCTCCTGAAGCGCTATGACATCGGCATCGCTGTCGTCCAGCCAATCGCGAAACCCCCGGCGCATGGCGGCCCGAATTCCGTTGATGTTGAATGTGACGACGCGCATGACGTCCATTGTCGCACTGACGTCGCTCGCCCGCCGGATCCTGCAACATCAAGGGGTGGAGCTTGCCGACCATGGTCAGGTTGTGAGAAAAGTGACAGTGATACAGATCCCGCGCACCCTCAACGCCGTCATCCTGTGCGGCGCGAAGCGCGTCATGCTGCGCGCAGCGTGAGCGGAGCCGCAGTACGCAGGATCTGCCGCGCCCGCTTTCACGGGCTTGCCCCTGAGACTGGTCTTCCGCGGCCTGGGTGGGTGCCATGTTGGCGACCATCTTGGCGGTCGCGGGGCTTGCCGCTGCCTGGGTGCCAGATGTACAGGACTGCAGTTGTTTTGTGGGTGGCGGTCGCGAAAAGCAACTTGCTGGCTGACGGTCCCCGTCCCCCGTCGTGGCGGGTAAGTGCGGTAGTGTCCGGTGGCAAGCCCGCGGTGGGCGCGGCAGTGTACGGCTGCGGCAGGAACGGGCGGAGCCGCCGCCTACCGCAAG
>WQYR01000040.1 GCA_009781145.1 Propionibacteriaceae bacterium
CACCAGGCATCTACTACTGGCAAACACCATCCGGCCAAGCCTTCCTCGCCGGCCCCACCGGCACCATCAGACTCAACCGCCGATGCTGACGCCGGAGGCCGCTGTGCCATACGCCGAGTTGCACGCGCATTCGTCGTTCTCGTTTCTGGATGGGGCGTCCGGGCCAGCCGAACTGGCCGTTGAGGCCGAGCGTCTCAGTTTGCACGCCCTGGCACTGACGGATCATGACGGGCTGTACGGCATCGTCCGGTTTGCCGAGGCCGCCGAAGGTATGCGCCTGAAGACGGTCTTTGGGGCCGAGCTGTCGCTGGACTTGCCAGCGCCGCAGAACGGCCAGCCCGACCCGGTGGGCGCGCACCTGCTCGTCCTGGCGCGGGGCGAAGAGGGCTACCACCGCCTGGCCGCGGCTATCACCAAGGCACAACTGACCGGCGGCGAGAAGGGACGTCCCGTCTACGATCTGGACGACTTGGCCGACTGTTCGCAAGGGCATTGGGTGGTGTTGTCGGGCTGTCGGAAGTCGTTGGTTAGACAGGGTTTGGAGCAAGGTGGTCCTGCAGAAGCGGGTCGCCAGTTGGAGGAGCTGCGGCAGCGATTCGGGCGGGTTTACGTTGAGTTGACCGACAGCGGGGCACCGCTCGATTCGTCCCGAAACGACGCCTTGGCGGCACTGGCAATCGAATACGGGCTGCCGATCGTCGCCACCGGCAATGTGCATTACGCCACGCCCGCGCAGCACCGGCTTGCCCAGACGGTGGCGGCGATCCGGGCGAACCGCAGCCTGGACGACCTGGACGGCTGGCTGCCCGGCGCCGGAATGTCGTTCCTACGGTCCGGTGCCGAACAGACTGCCCGGTTTGCGCGTTACCCAGGTGCCATTGCCAACACCGTCACACTGGCCGACGAGCTGGCCTTCCCGCTGCGGCGGGTAAAGCCGGCGCTGCCGAAGCTGGACGTGCCGCCCGGCCACACGCCGATGTCGTGGTTGCGGCACCTTGTCTGGGAGGCGGTGCCGACGCGCTACCCGGATTTGGACGATGCTGGACGGGCCCGCATTGAACGGGAGTTGGCTCTAATCGAAGCCAAGGATTTTCCGGGCTACTTCCTGATCGTCGCGGGAATTGTGGCCGAAGCGCGGCGCCGGGGAATCCTTTGCCAAGGACGCGGTTCGGCCGCCAATTCGGCGGTCTGCTATTTGCTCGACATAACAGCCGTCGACTCGATTGCCTACGACCTGCCATTCGAGCGGTTCCTTTCCAGCCTTCGCGAGGAAGAGCCCGATATCGACGTCGATTTCGACTCCCGGCGTCGCGAGGAAATCATTCAATGGGTTTTTGAAACATATGGACGCGAACGCGCAGCCCAGGTTTGCAACGTCATCCAATACCGCCCGAAATATGCCACACGCGACGTCGCCAAGGCACTTGGGCTTACCCCTTTTGAGCATGTCGAAGATGCCCCGCCGCAGGTGCTTGAAATGGCTACACAACTGCTCAAGGCGCCGCGCCACTTGGGCATACACTCCGGCGGCATGGTTTTGACGGAAGAGCCGGTTGGCCAGGTGGTGCCGATCGAGCACGCCCGCATGGAAAACCGGACGGTGATCCAATGGGACAAGGACAACGCCGCCTGGATGGGTTTGGTGAAATTCGATCTGCTTGGCCTCGGAATGCTGGCGGCGCTGCAGCACTGTTTCACCATGATTGCCGAATCGACAGGTGAAACCTGGGAGTTGGCCACGCTTCCGAAAGAAGAAAAAGGCGTTTACGACATGCTTTGCCGTGCCGACTCGATCGGCGTGTTCCAGGTGGAATCGCGTGCCCAAATGGGTCTGTTGCCAAGGCTTCAACCAAGGCGGTTCTATGACCTGACCATCCAGATCGCTCTGGTTCGCCCGGGGCCGATCCAGGGCGGCGCCGTCCACCCATTCGTCCGTCGCAAACTGGGTCAAGAGGCCGTCACCTATGCCCACCCGAAGCTGGAACCTGTGCTGGCCCGCACCCTGGGCGTCCCGGTGTTCCAGGAGCAACTGATGCAGATGGCGATGGCGGTGGGTGGGTGCACCGGTGAGGACGCCGATCTGCTGCGCCGCGCCATGGGCTCGAAACGTGGCATCGAGCGGATCGATTCGCTGCGTGAGAAACTCTACGCAGGCATGTCCGAAAATGGCCTGACTGGTGACGCCGCCGACCACATTTATGGCCAAATAAAGGCATTCGCCAGTTTCGGTTTCGCCGAGTCGCATTCGCTGGCTTTCGCCCTGTTGGTCTACGTCAGCGCGTGGTTGAAGCTGCATTACCCGGCGGCTTTCCTGGCCGGTTTGCTGCGGGCCCAGCCGATGGGTTTCTATTCGCCGGCGACCCTGGTGGCAGACGCCCGTCGCCACGGCGTGATGGTGCTGCGCCCAGACATTGCCCGATCCGGGGTGGGCGCTGGGCTCGAACCAGTAGAGCCCAGTCAAACAACAGCCACCGGAATGGACGCTTGCCTGGCGCGTCACCAACCCGCCGTCGGCCAGTTCGACGCGTCCGCCCCGGACGAATCACAAACCCACCGCCGCGACGGCAATTTCGCGGTTCGCCTGGGCCTGGCCGGCGTCAGGGGTATCGGCAGTTCACTTGCGGGGCGCATCGTCGACGAGCGTGAACGCGGCCCATACACGTCAATGGAAAACCTGGCGCGTCGCGTCGGCCTGAACACTCAGCAGTTGGAAACCCTCGCCAGTGCGGGCGCCTTCGAATCGTTCAACCTGGCACAGCGCCAGGCGCTGTGGCTTGCCGGTGTGGCGTCGCGCAGCCAACCCGGCACCCTGCCCCAGGTCGCCACCACCCAGGCACCCCTTTTCGATGATCCAACATCCCTTGAAATCCTGGCCAGCGATTTGTGGTCGACGGGCGTCTCGACAAAGGACCACCTGCTGGCCCACCTACGCCCACAACTGAACGCCAAAGGCGTCCTGCCGTGTGCGGCATTGAAGACTGCCGAGCCAGGACGTCGCATCCTGGTGGCTGGCTTGGTGACGCACCGTCAGCGGCCCTGGACGGCGTCGGGTGTCACGTTCTTGAACCTTGAGGACGAGACGGGTCTGGTCAACGTCTTTTGTTCACAAGGCATGTGGCAGCGCTACAGCAAGGTGCTGCGGCAGTCCAAGGGCCTGATAGTCCGCGGCCTACTGCAGCGCTCCGAGGGTGCGATAAGCCTGGTGGCCGACGGCGCTGAACCCCTGCCAGTAGGCGTCGCCCACACGTCCCGGGACTTCCGGTAGCCTGATGTCAGGCGGTCTCCTGCAATGCGATGAGATTGACGACCATGTCGGTGGGGGAGTCATTGACGCACATTGTTGCCACGTCCTGTAGGTCAGAGCCAAGCGAGGCATCCAGTTGAACGATGATGTCTGAGGTGACGACGGTTTTGCTGGGGAGCGGAGTTCTGTCGGGTCCGTAGACCACGCCACATGTGGCGTCGGACATGCCTGCCCCAGTCCATGTGAACACGTAGGAACCCGATGGCAGGGGCATGCTGTGCGACCAAGTCGTGCCGCCTGCATGGATCACGCGCACGCCGTTGACGTCCTCGCCACCAACCTGACTCGTATTCTGGAGGGCTGTGATGTCCGCGGTCAGTTCGAAGGGGTCGATCGCTTGCACTCGGGCCTTGGCGAATGTGAAGCTTGCCGGAAGTGCAATGATGTTGTCGTCGACCATGTACATGGTAACGCGTGGCTGTCGGGAGACGGCAAACACTTGCGAAGAGTCAAGCACGTAAACGGTATTGGGGTCGATGTCCCCATTGAGAATGTCCTGCAATGCCTGCTGCCGCAACAGCGTCACCTCTGCAGTATCGTCACGAGAAATGGGGTAGTCGCTGACCGTCATGTTGTTTCTGGTGGCAAAATCACCAAACGAATATTCCAAATATTGCAAATAGGGCACTCTGTCGGAACTCCACAAGAAGTCGATATGCGAAAAGCTGGTGCCGATTTCATCCCACGCCGGGGAAGGTAGCTGCGTCTGCCAGCCTACGCGGTTAGCAAATTCTCCTGAGCGGCCAAATGCTGGACCCAGATCCACCACCTGAACTATGAGTAGAAACGCCATGATCGCTGTGGAGAGGCGCTTGTAGTCCTTTCTGATTACCCACAGGGCGGCAAGCATGACGATGTACGCCGGGGCCCAGATGAACCGGCCAGACGATCGGAAAACGCTCCACGCCTCGCGAATGACCTTTGGTATGGGGTAGGTCACGACAGTGTGGCTGGCCACTGTGATCTCAGGCGACAGTGCGATCAAGAAGAAGACGAGAAAGAGAACGATCGCCAGGATCGCCCGTCGACGTTGGACAGTCGAACGGGCAGCTGTTCTGATCGCCGGGAGATTTCGGAAGAGGCTGACCACGGCTAAGAAGACGGCAAGTAGCATCCCCAGACCCAGGTAGGCAAAACCCTCGTCCTGGCAGATGCTTGTGGTCGACATACCCTGCAAGAATCTGGACCAATTCAGCTGGTTAACCGTGGTTGCCGGGTTAACAAACGCCAGGAGGTTGGCCGAGTACTCGCCAAGACCGCCGGCGGCTCTTGAGCCCGACCCAAAAAACGCCCCAAAAACATACAGAACAAGAAACCCTGATATGGTCGACAGGCCTAACGTCAGGATAGGCCCACGGAAGCGGCGGTAGGCGAGGCAATCGTCGACGAAATAGCCGAGCGCGAAAACAAACACCATCGGAAAAAAGTACGGATGAATGGACGCAGCCAGACAAAACAGGCCACACCACTTGCCGATGTCAGCGCGAAGCGTCCTGGGGTGATCGTCCTTCGTAATGCAGACATAAATGCAAAGCAGAATGATGAAGTGGGCGGCCAGCGCGTTATGAAAGAAGACTCTTTGCATAAGTGTGGTCGACAGTATGAAAAACCATGAGCCAACAAGGGCAAAGGGGATGCTTCTGCCAATCCTGAACAAAATGACGCCCGCAATCGCACCCTGAAGGAAGTAGCACAAAAGGCCAAACAGCCCAAAGTACTGGAAGGAAGCCGGCAGAATCGGCGCAAACAGTTTGAATAAAACGGCGAACAGGGGAATCGAGTCGGTATAGATTACCGAAACCTTGTTGGGGTAAACGATGTTGTCCATCAGGCCGATTGGAAAATGCCAAGCCGAGTTTCTGAAGAATAGCCACCCGGTGAAATGCTGTGTCGGATCGTAACCTTGCATCAACCAGGCCGTATAGCGGAAATCTAGCACCGCGGTTCCGTAGATGAGAAGGAATGCGACAACACCGAAAAGACCGCAGACAAGAAAGAGTGTACGAGAATCGTGTAAACCGGCGAGCAGCCGAGAAATTAAACCAAGCCGCCCCTTCGACTCCATGAGAAGACCTTTCCGTGAATGCGCATTTTTTCGATCGAGCTTCCTTGCCAAAGACTATCACAGCAGTCACTCCGCGGAAGGGCTAGACGTGGTGTCGGGCGTAACCTCGGAAAGTAGTATGATGCATCAGTGATCACCGTCGTCATGCCAGTTTTCAATGAGGCAGAGCAGATATTTGCCAATGTCTGCGTCGTGCGCGACTTGCTGGAATCCAGGGCTATCGAGCACCAGATACTTCTGGTGGATGACGGGTCCCGCGACCAAACATGGGACGAGATCTCCCGCCTCTGCGAAACCTACAGCAACATTTCGGCCTTGAGATTCAGCCGGAACTTCGGCAAGGAATCTGCCATCTGCGCCGCGCTGGAGCGCTGCACAGGCGACGCGGTCATCATCATGGACGCCGACCTACAGCATCCACCGGAGCTTATGGTCGAAATGGAAAGGCTTTGGCGCGAGGAAGGCTACGATGTTGTAGAGGGCGTGAAGGCTGATCGTGGGAAGGAAAGTGTTGCCACGAAACTGTCGGCGGGGCTTTTCTATGGGCTTTTCAAGAAAATGACGGATATCGATATTGGGGTCGCGTCAGATTTCAAACTGTTGGACAGAAAGGTGATTGATGCCTGGCGAAAGCTGCCAGAACGCGACACGTTCTTCCGGGGAATGTCGGCCTGGCTGGGGTTCCGCCGCATTCAAATTCCGTTTACCGTGCAGCAGAGAACGACCGGAAGGTCAAAGTGGACACCGCGATCGCTAACGGGTCTCGCGGTCAACGCGATCACTGCCTACACGTCCGCCCCGCTATATGTCGTCGCGTTTCTGGGTATTGCCTTGATGGTATTCGCGTTTGTCCTGCTGGTTCAGACCCTGATCATGAAGTTTCTTGGAGGGGCTAGCACAGGGTTCACCACCGTAATCATTATCCAGTTGCTCATAGGAAGCTGTGTGATGCTCAGCCTTGGGATAATCGGGATATATTTGGCCAGAATCTACGAGGAGACAAAGCGACGCCCGCGATATGTCATTTCGGACATGCAAAGGCAAGCACTCCTTGACAGTTAGGGCTGCCTCAGTTCAGGTGTAGCCAGACGGTTCCCAGCGGGGGGATACAAGTCAGGGTCTGGCCATGGTCTGGCGCGTCAAGGCTTCCGTTCAAGAATTGGCCTGTGCCGTCGAAGGCCTCGTCGTCGGTGTTGAGTATCTCGTCCCAGTGACCAGCCGGCAGATGTAAGCCATAACTTGGGTAAGGGTTGGGCGAAAAGTTGGTGACGCATGCCACTACATCTCCGTCACGGCCGAATCGCAACCACGAATAGGTGTTGGCGCTGGTGTCGCTGGCATTCAACCAGCGGAAGCCAGCTCCGTCATGATCGAGTTCGTGTAGGGCGGGTACTTCTGCCTGCAGACGATTCATCTGACGGATCAACTCGCGCACGCCGCGATGCCCCCACAGTCCGTCCACCCACCACTCCAAGCTGGCTGTCTCGTTCCATTCGGGCCGCTGTGCGAACTCCTGGCCCATGAACAGCAGTTCCTTGCCTGGGAAACCCCACATGTACGCGTAGAACGCGCGTAGCGTCGAGAACTTGCGCCAATCGTCTTGAGGCACCTTGCTGATCATCGAGCCTTTGCCGTGGACGACCTCATCGTGGCTGATCGGCAAAATGAAGTTTTCCGAGTATGCGTACACCATCGCGAAGGTGACCAGGTCGTGGTGCCAGTGGCGGTACACCGGGTCGAGTTCCACGTAGCGCAGCGAATCGTTCATCCAGCCCATGTTCCACTTGAAACCGAAGCCCAGGCCACCCGCGTGGACGGGGTGCGAAACGCCTGGGAAACTTGTCGACTCTTCGGCGATCACCATAACGCCGGGGGCTCTCTCATACAAGTGCCGGTTGTTGTACCTCAGGAAATCGAGCGCTTCCAGGTCCTCGTTGCCGCCGAAAACGTTTGGCACCCACTCGCCCGGGCCGCGCGAGTAGTCCAGGTAGATCATGGACGCGACGGCGTCAACCCGCAGCGCATCGATGTGGAATTCCGACACCCAATACCAGGCGTTCGAGACGAAGAAGCTCTTGACCTCGTTGCGCGCGAAATTGGGTATGTAGGTGCCCCAGTCGGGCTGTTCGCCGCGGCGCGGGTCGGCGTGCTCGTAAAGTGCGGTGCCGTCGAAGCGACCCAGGGCCCAGTCGTCCTTGGGGAAGTGCCCTGGCACCCAGTCGACGATGACGCCGATGCCTGCCTGGTGCAGTGCGTCAACCAGCGCCCGGAAGTCGTCGGGGCTTCCCAGCCGGGCGTCCGGGGCGAAGTATCCCGTGACCTGATAGCCCCACGATTCGATCAGGGGGTGCGCGGCCACAGGCATGAATTCGACGTGAGTGAAGCCCATCCATGAGACGTACTCGGGCAGTTGCTTCGCCAGTTCCTTATATGTCAGTCCCTTGCGCCAGCTGCCCAGGTGTACTTCGTAGATGCTCATCTTCGAGTGATAGGGGTCGGATGTGGCCCGCTGGGTCAGCCACTCGTCATCGTTCCAGGTGTAATGGCTTTCCGTGACGACGGAGGCGTTGTGCGGCGGGGTCTCGGCCAGCCGAGCCATCGGATCGGCCTTCTCTTGCCAAGTGCCGTCCTGGTGCTGAATCTTGAACTTGTAGCGGGCGCCCTCGCCAACACCCTCGACCCACAGGACCCAAACGCCTGTGTTCCCAAGAGGGAACATGTCGTCGCCTTGCCACCAGTTGAAGTCGGAGATCACCTGCACCCGTTTGGCGTTGGGCGCCCAAACCGCGAACCGTGTGCCCGACACGTCCCCCCGAGTGTTGTCGTTCATCGTCACGACGTGGCTGCCAAGCCGCCGCCAGCATTCGGTGTCACCGCCACTGTTGAAACCCTCAAGATCGCGTCCGGTGAGGTTGCCAGCCCTGTCAAGCGTCATACATCGATTCTTTCACATGCCGTGCAGTTGTCGTTGCGGTGAGGCTGGCCGGACGTGTCTGTTGGCCCGGGAAGGAATTTCGCGGTCAGCGAAAAGTTTGATTTGGGTCTTGCTTCTGCGTGAACGCCAGGTAAGTTTGCGCAATCGCATATGCATCTTGGCGCTGTGCGGCAAATAAGATTAGGCAGCCACTAGGTTTTCGCGCCCTTAACGGGAGAACCGCTGGTTGCCCTGGGTGGGGCCTTGCAACAGGTCCCGGGGGGTAAAACCTTATGCTGGGTTCAGCGCACAACAGAACAGCACGCAAGTGGCTCGCCGCTTCAACAGGTGTGCTCTTGCTGGCGGCGGGGCTGCTTGCTCCGAGTGCCGCAGCGCATGGTGATCCGATTGTTGCTGCGCCTCGCCTGAACGTTGATCAGCCCGACCAGTCGGGCAACATCACTCAGCCTGGCGGTGGCGCCGAGTTGACGACAGCGATGACGGTGACGCAGGTCAATTCGATCACGGACGTTGTCTTCGTGATCGACACGACCGAGTCAATGGATAGCGCGCTCGCTGCAGTCAAGGCAGGGCTTGCGCAGTTTACCCAGAATCTGGCTAACGCCGGCGGGACGGACCTCGCCTTTGGAGTGTTTGCCTTTGGCGACACCAGTACAGGCATTTGGTCGCAATGGTCCCTGTCATTGACGCCACTGACTTCGACATTCAAGGTAAATGACGTGGTACTGGCTCTCTCCAAAGCGCCGAGATTCGCTGGTGGGGACGGCCCGGAGGACTCCCTCTTGGCTCTAGCGACGGTCGCAGCGGAGACGCCGTGGCGCGAAGGATCGCAGCGTGAGATCGTCCTTGTCACCGACTGGGGCTCTCACGTGAGAAATTGTCCCAATTGGTGTATCAATGGTATGAAGGCCGACTTGGCTGGTGTGCAGGCGCTTGTGTCTGCGGCCAACGCCCACGTCACCGTGTTGCCTATCAACCAGGGCTACACCGCAATGGACAGGTCCGACGTGCCCTTGGTAGATCTGGCAGGAGCCTTTGGTAATCCGGCCTTAGTCGAACCAGCTTGGTACGCTCTGGTGGCACGGCTGACGAATGATGTCATCATGCAAGGAGCCGTCTCGCCGATCACGGTAACTGGCAACCTAACCATCACCTATGCTGACGGCACGACCTCAAGCGATGTCACGGCCACGGTCACGCCCAGTGGCGACACCACGATCTCTCCGGGCACGCCAGTGTCCTTCAAAGTGCAAGCGACAGCATCAGCTAACCCGATCCGGCCCGGTGCGACCACGACCGTTTGTGTTGAGTACAAGCTGGCTGGCACTGACACGGTGGTCGCCCGCCAAACTATCACGTTCACGGCTCCGAGTGCTGTCACCATTGTGTTGCATGATGATGATTCGAACACGACTGTTGCGCCGTCATCTGGGTTTGTGTCGTCGTATACGGGGAATCCTGGTGATACGTTTAGTTTCACCGCGACGGATGCTGCTGCCGGTTTTGATGGTTCGAAGTATGTGTTTGTGTCGTTGAACCCGGTCACGTCGTTTACTAGCGATCCGCAAACGGTGACGGTTCACTTGAAGCACCTGTTGATAGATTCGGCCGTGACGTCGTCTCGGACGATTCACTACACCGGCGCTGGCGCGTTGACCCCGGCGGATCATGTGGATTCTGTGTCTTGGACTAAGAGGACGGATGCTGTGACGTCTGCGGTGACGGGTTGTACGACGACTTCAGCTGGGTATCCGGCGGTTACGTCACCGACGGTTGCCGGCTATACGGTGGATCGGGCCACAGTGGCCGCCGAGGCAGCACCGACGAGTCCATCTAGTTGCCCGCCGGCTGATAGTGCCACGACGGTGACGTATACGGTCATTCCGACTGGGATCACGATTGTGTTCCATGATGATGACTCGAACACGACTGTCACGCCTGTGTCTGGCTTTGTGGCGACCCGGACAGGGAATCCTGGTGATACGTTCAGTTTCACCGCTACGGATGCTGCTGCCGGGTTTGATGGGGCCAAGTATGTGTTTGTGTCGTTGAACCCAGTCACTAGCTTCACGTTTGATGCCCAAACTGTGACAGTTCACTTGAAGCACTTGTTGTTGACTTCGCCTGTCACCTCGTCTCGCACGATTCACTACATGGGGGCTGGTTCGTTGACGCCGGGCGATCATGTTGACAGTGTTTCTTGGACGAGGACGACGGATGTTGTGACGTCTGCGGTGACGGGTTGTACGACGACTTCGGCTGGGTATCCGGCGGTGACTTCACCGACGGTTGCCGGGTATACGGTGGATCGGGCCACGGTTGCCGCCGAACCGGCGCCGACGAGTCCCGCAACGTGCCCACCGGCGAACAGCTCTACAACGGTTACGTATACGGTCATTCCGACTGGGATCACGATTGTGTTCCATGATGATGATTCGAACACCACCGTTGCGCCTGTGTCCGGGTTTGTGTCGTCGTACACGGGTAACCCGGGTGACACGTTTAGTTTCACCGCGACGGATGCTGCTGTCGGTTTTGACGGGGCCAAGTATGTGTTTGTGTCGTTGAACCCGATCACTAGCTTCACGTTTGATGCCCAAACTGTGACAGTTCACTTGAAGCACCTGTTGATAGATTCGACTGCCACATCGTCTCGGACGATTCACTACACAGGTGCTGAGACGTTGACGCCGGCGGATCATATGGACAGCGTGACTTGGACGAAGACGACGGATGCTGTGACATCTGCTGTGACTGGTTGCACGACAACTGCCACTGGGTATCCGGCGGTGACTTCGCCATCGGTCACCGGGTATACGGTTGATCGGGCTACTGTTGCTGCCGAGGCGGCGCCGGTCAACCCAACTAGCTGCCCACCGGCTGATAGTTCCACGACGGTGACATACACGCTGATTCCCAGTCAAAGTGTCGACATTGTGTTCCATGATGATGACTTGAACACGAGTGTTGACCCCCTGCCGGGTTTCAACACGGTGCTGACGGGCCAGGTTGGCTCTTCGATCACTTTTTCCCAGGCCGACGCAGAGCAGGGTTTTGACACCGAAAAGTACTCATACGTGTCGATGAACAATGTCACAACCAGAATGAGGGACTCGCAGACGATCACGGTTCACCTGTCGCATAGGTCGGTGACTTCCAGTGTGATGTCGTCTCGGACGATTCGCTACACGGGTGCTGGTTCGTTGACGCCAGTGGATCATGTGGATGATGTTTCTTGGACGAAGACGACGGATGCTGTGACTTTGGCGGTGACTGGTTGCACGACGACTTCAGCTGGGTATCCGGCGGTGACCTCGCCGTCTGTTGCCGGGTTCACGGTTGATCGGGCCACGGTCGCTGCTGAGGCGGCGCCGGTTTCTCCTGCGTCTTGCCCGCCGGCGAACAGTTCCACGACGGTGACGTATACGGTCATTCCTACCGCGATCACCATTGTGTTCCATGACGACGCTTCAGACCAGGATGTTGCGCCGGTTGCTGGGTTTGTGGCGACTCGGACGGGTGATCCTGGGGACGTGTTTAGTTTCACCGGGACTGATGCCGCCCCCGGGTTTGATGCCACCAAGTACGTCCTCGATCACATTGACAATGTTCAAGTGTTCACCTTTGCTGCCCAAACCGTGACAGTTCACCTGAAGCACGTCAGGTCAGTTGCGCACGTCAACGTCAACCGAACGATTCACTACCGTGGCGCTGGCGCGGCCACGCCGGCAGATGTGGTACAGGCGATCGTCTGGGAAGAAACCACCGACGCGGTCACAGGGGTATGTACCTGTGCGGCCGGCAGCACGGACTATCCGGCTGTGACGTCACCGGCTGTTGCCGGGTTTGAGGCTGATCCGGTTGCGGTACCAACCCTGGCAGTCGAGGCGACACCGACCACTTGTCCGCCGCCGAGCGTTGAAACAACCGTTTTGTACACGCAGAAGCCAATTGTGGTGCAAACCGGTGGCAGCACCGCCAACCTTGGTACGGGCATGCTGGTGGCGATAGTGATGGGCCTGTCCGGGGCGGCCATGCTGTGGCTTCGCCGGCGCGCGACGATGCCCGCCTGACAACGAAGATATGGGCCGGGTGCGCCGGGTACAGAACCGCTGTGCCACGGCCACCCGGCCAGATCGTCTCGAGCCCAAGTTTTTCGACACAAACGGTGATCGCGTCTTGATTTTGCCAAAACGCGAGGTATGCGATGTAAGCTTAGACAGGCGCCGGACGTTGCACGACGGGCAGCGCCAAAAAGACAAAAAACAACGCAAGTTTAGCGGTCGATAGGTTTTGTGTCGCTCTCCGGGGGAGGATCTGCGATCACTCATAGTGGGGCTACGACAGCAGTCTCAGGGGGTATGAACCATGGTATTGGCTTCAGCGCGCAACAAAAATGGGCGCAAGTGGCTCGCCGTTTCGACCGGGGCAGTTCTACTGATGGCAGGGTTGGCCGCTCCGCTGGCGGCAGTTGGCGCGCCAGGGGATCCGATTGTTGCTGTGCCTCACTTGAACGTCGACTCGCCTGACCAGACAGACAGCATCGCTCGGCCTGGGGGTAGCGCTGATCTGACAACAGCAATGACGGTTACGCAGGTCAATTCGGTAGCGGACGTTGTTTTCGTGATCGACACGACCGAGTCAATGAACAACGCGATCACCGCAGTCAAGGCCGGGCTTGCGCAGTTTGCCCAGAATCTGGCGGACGCTGGCGGGACAGACCTTGCCTTCGGAGTTTTTGCCTTTGGTGACAGCGGGGTATCCAACCCGTGGTCGACTTGGAGCCCGTCTTTGACGCCCCTGACTTCGACATACACGGTGAGTGACATAGTAAGGGCTATCAACTCAGCGACGAGATTCAATGGTGGGGACGGCCCAGAGGACTCCCTCTTGGCACTAGCGACGGTCGCAGCGGAGACGCCGTGGCGCGACGGGTCGCAGCGCGAGATCATCCTTGTCACCGACTGGGGCTCTCATGTGAGAAATTGTCCTTATTGGTGCGTCAATGGTATGAAGGCCGACTTGGCTGGTGTGCAGACCCTTGTGGCTGACGCCAACGCTCACGTCACCGTGGTACCCATCAACCAGGGCTACACCGCACTGGACCAGTCTGAGGTGCCCTTGGCCACTCTGGCAGGAGCCTTTGGTGAAACGACTTTGGTTGACCCAACGGCCGCCGCTGTGATGGCTCGGTTGACAAATGACGTCATCGTTCAAAATGGAGCCGTCTCGCCGATGACGGTCACTGGAGATTTGAGTATCACCTATGCTGACGGCACGACTTCAAGCGATGTCACGGCCACAGTCACACCCACTGGTGACACCACGATCTCGCCCGGCACGCCAGTGCCCTTCACTATTCACGCGACTGCGTCCGCTAACCCGGTTCGTCCGGGTGCGACTACGACCGTTTGTGTTGAGTACAAGCTGGCTGGCACTGACACGGTGGTCGCTCGCCAGACGATCACGTTCGTGGCTCCAACTACTGTCACGATTGTGTTCCATGATGACACTTCGGGTACTAATGTGACGCCACTGTCGGGGTTTGTGTCGTCGTATACGGGGAATCCTGGTGATTCGTTTAGTTTCACTGCGACGGATGCTGCTGCCGGGTTTGACGGCAGTAAGTATGTGTTTGTGTCGTTGAACCCGGTCACGTCCTTCACTGTGGATCCGCAAACGGTGACGGTTCATTTGAAGCACCTGTTGGTAGATTCGACTGTCACGTCGTCTCGGACGATTAACTACACCGGTGCTGGGGCGTTGACCCCGGCGGATCATTTTGACAGTGTGTCTTGGACGAAGACGACGGATGCTGTGACTTCTGCTGTAACGGGTTGCACAACCAGCGACACGGGGTATCCGGCGGTTACGTCACCGACGATCACCGGGTATTCGGTGGATCGGGCCACGGTGGCCGCCGAACCGGCGCCGGTTGCGCCTTCAACTTGCCCGCCGGCGAACAGCTCGACGACGGTGACGTATACGGTGATTCCGACTGGGATCACAATTGTGTTCCATGATGATGATTCGAATACCACTGTTGCGCCGTCATCTGGGTTTGTGTCGTCGTATACGGGGAATCCTGGTGACACGTTCAGTTTCACCGCTACTGATGCTGCTGCCGGTTTTGACGGCAGTAAGTATGTGTTTGTGTCGTTGAACCCGGTCACATCGTTCACGTTTGATCCGCAAACTGTGACGGTTCATTTGAAGCATCTG
>WQYR01000041.1 GCA_009781145.1 Propionibacteriaceae bacterium
TCAGCGTATCACCAGGTGACCGTTCAGCCACCACCTGTGCATCCCGCAGCAGTGTGGGCTGCCGCAAAGAGGGCTATGTCGGCTTTCGACCATGATGGCCATTTCGCTGGATCGTCGTTGTACGGCTGACTGGTGATGTTCACCCAGGTCGACACATCAGCGGCGGAACTGATTTTGACGGCATACACCTGAACGTTGCCCGGGTAGCTGATCGGAGAACCTTCGAGGATGTACCAGAAGGCCACTGCCTCCCATGTATCGTCGGCCTTCACGACATATGGCTCATTCACCAGTGTGACGGTGAGCCCAGGTTGGGCTGCCGGTGCCAATAGATCGATACCAGCCATGGTCGCTGCATCGGGCGCCGTGCATCCATGGTAAATGGAAGTTGAGTTGGTCGGTGCGGGTGTCGATGTGATGCCCGGTGAAGCATCCGTCGCGCCGTTCGGCCCTGTGGCGGCACAAGCACCAACGAGGGGGACAAAGAGTAGGAGCAAGGGTACGAATCGAGCCATCAAATGTCTGTTCATGTGGGCTCTCTTCCCGGAACGCGGCATCCCCCAGGCTTTCAACATTACTCATCAAGTCCACGGATTGAGTAGCGGGACGCCCGTGCGCTGGAAATCACTCGTGTTGCGAGTCACCACCGTCAGGCCGTGGGCTAGCGCCGTGCCCGCGATAATCGCGTCATGTTCAGGCGCCGGGTCGGGGACGTGCAATGGTGCAACCTCAAGGGTGCATGGCACGTCAAGTGAAAGAATGCGTCCACGGAAACCCGACAGAACTCTGTCGTCAAACCATCGTTGCACGGCTTCGGCGCCGACTGGATCTCGGCGACGCAGGCGCCGGATGCCGATGTCGATCTCCAAAACGGTGATAACACTGATGGCCACATCGGCAACCACCTGACGCCCTAACCAGGCCTTAACCATCGCATCACCGGTTGCTTTCCGGGCCTCGCTGATGACATTCGTGTCAAGCAGATACTTCACAATTCGACCACCTGAAGGCCAAGTCCCACCGACTCGGGCTCGAACTCGATTTCCTCGTCCATCTGCAACCATTTCGCGAGGTCGCCGACCGCCGGCTGACCGGATAGAGCAGCATAGTCGTCGTATGTCAGCACCACCAGAGACGGTCTGGCGTGGTCCAGTATCATGACCGGCTCGCCGGAATCCAACACCTTGCGCTTGACGACGCTGGGTGCCCGATTGAACTCCGTGGCACTCATCACCACCATGGTTGACCTCACCTTCCATCGAGTAGTACTTTATACTACCTCGACTCGATGGGCTGCGGCAACTTTGGGGCAGTCAGACGCGGTCGCCGGGTCGGCCGTGGAACTCGTCCATGCTGTTGTTGACGCCGAAAAAGTCCGTCACCAGATCGAAAACCTTGACTGGGAACATCCGCAGCGGCGGAATCGTGTTGACGAACCACGGCTCCACCAACGCCGAGCGCCCGTTCTCGATGGCATTCAGAGTCGCCGCCGCCACATAGGTCGGACGCAGAATCGGCAGCAGAAGCGGGAAACGCGTCGTCACCCCGTCGAACATTCCGGTGCTCATGAAGAACGGCGTCACCACCAATGTGTTGACGGCACTGCCCTCGGCCCGCAGTTCGTTGCGCAGCGACTCGTTGAAGCCGAACGCCCCGAACTTGCTGGCGACATAATCCGTCATGCGAGCCGGGCCGATCAGACCTGCCGCGCTCGACACCGTCACTACTGTGCCCCAGTTGCGCTCGATCATGCCCGGCAGGAAAGCCCGCGTCACCCAAAACAGCGAATGCAGGTTCACCTGCAGGGTGCGCTCGATTGATTCCGGGCTGTTTTCCAGCAAGGGACGCCCCGAAACCACCCCGGCATTGTTGACAAGAATGTCGATATCGCCCGTCTCGCCGGCGGCCCACTCGACGGCGCCGCGATCCGTGACGTCCACAGCTATCGCCCGGGCTTCACATCCGTGACCCTTGATGATGGCGACTGTCGCCTCGGCCCGCTCTTGGTTCAGGTCCCACACGATAACCTCGGCCGCGCCTCGCTGGGCCGCGCCACAGGCGATCAAACGCCCGAATCCCGACCCTCCGCCGGTCACCAGCACACGGGTGCCCTCAAATGTCATTTTGACCATGATCTTCTCCTCCTATAGTTCGTTCCACCACGTCCAGGCGCGGGCGCACCAGTCGATTGGCAGACGGTGTAGAACTCGGGCGCCCAGCTTCATGAACTGGACATACGCCTCCCGCGGCACCCCTGGCGGCGGCGCCAAAAGCAACAACCGTTGCGTGGCGACGTTCTGCGGCTGGGTGAACCGTTGTATGCCTTCGGCCCCGTGACGACGTCCCAGCCCGGACACACCCATGCCACCCATGAGCGCATCGTGGCTGGCCCACGCCGCAGCATAGCCTTCGTTGATGTTCACCGTACCCGCCATGATGCGACGGGCCACATTGTAGGCGTGGATTGTTGACGCCGACCAGACGCAGGCGTTCAACCCATACTCGGTGTCGTTGGCGCGGGCCACAGCCTCGTTGTCGTCAGACACCTTGTAGACGGAAACCACCGGGCCGAACGTTTCTTGACGGCACAGATCCATGTCCTCAGTGACGCCAGTCAGAATCGTCGGCTCAAAGCAGGTGGCTCCCAGGTCAGGACGGGCCTTGCCACCCGTCACCACCGTCGCGCCTTTGGCCACCGCATCGTCCACATGGGCCTGCACCTTGGCCAGATGTTCGGCCGAAATCAGCGGCCCGAGGTCGACGTCCCAACCGTCCCCCACGCCGACGACCATTTGGCTGGTGGCTTCGGCGAAACGCGCCACGAACTCGTCGAAGATCGATTCGTGCACATACATGCGCTCAATGCTGACGCACAGTTGCCCGGTTGTCGAGAAGCACGACTGCATGGCGCCGCGGACGGTGTAGTCCATGTTGGCGTCAGCCAACACGATCATCGGGTTCTTACCGCCCAGCTCGGCCGAGCACGGTATCAAACGCTTGGCGCACCGTTCGGCAACGCTTCGGCCCGTCTCCGTCGAGCCCGTGAACATGACGTGATCCACGGCCTCGATCAATGGCGTCCCCAGCTCTGAGCCTGGTCCACAAACCACCTGGAACAACGCCGACGGAAGGCCCGCCTCGACTAGCAGGGCCTTGACGGCCAAAGCGCAGAAAGGTGTCGCCGAGTCCGGCTTGATGACCACCGCGTTGCCCGCCAGCAGCGCCGGAATGGCGTCGGAGCAGGCCAGCGTCCACGGGTAGTTCCAGGGCGAAATGATACCGACGACCCCTTCGGGGACGCGCCGCTCCACGGCACGCGTCAAAACCGGGATCGCCCCTCCCCGCACACGCGTGCCAAGGTGGATCGCTGCCGTCCGCGCGTAATAGCCAGCGCACAAGGCCGAATCCATGACCTCTTCGAAGGCGTGCAGCCGCGACTTGCCATTCTCGCGGTGAATCAGATCGAGCAGAGGCTCGCAGTTGTCCATCACCAGGTCGCGGAACCGGTCGGCGACGCGCGCCCTTTCCCGAACGGAACGAGACTGCCAGATTGGCAGCGCGGCGCGTGCAGCGGCCACGGCCGCCGTGACATCGTCACCTGCACAGATTGGGACATCGCCGATGGGCTGGCCATCCAGTGGTGAGGTCACCGTCATCTGGCGGTGTTCGGCAGGGTAATACGCCCAGCGCAGCAGTGCGGTGGTATCGAGATTCGTCATGTCACGATCCTACCGCCCCGTCGGGCCCACAACTGTTCAAGGGCGGGGTATTGTCACTCGGACGAGATCCAGCCAATACGCGGGGCATGTGTTGGCTTGGCCGCTCGTGAGCTACGCCAGTTCGGGCTGAATTACCGCCGCACGACTTTGGCGAACACAGACACCAACCGGGTCATGTCGTCAGGGTACACGTCACCGATATTGCCGAGTCGGAATGTGGGCTGTGAGGTCAACTTGCCAGGGTAGATGACGAAACCTTTGGCTTTGAGAGTCGAGTACAGCCTTGCGAAATCGAGGTCACCTAACTCGAATGTCGAAATGATGTACGACTGGTGCTCCGGCGCGACTATTGAATGTATGCCGAGTGCTTCAAGACCATCCACTAGAACTTCGTGATTCTTGATGTAGCGGGCTTTCCTGGCTGGCAACCCGCCCTCTTTGGCGTATTCGTCGATGGCGTGACGAAGCGCGAGCAGAACGTTGGTGGGTGAGGTGAACCGGAACTTGCCGCCACCTGCGTACAAACCCTGGTATTGGTCGAAAAGATCGAGGCTATGCGATGGCGAATTGCCTTCGCTTGCCTCCAGAACAGCCTTCTTGGCAATCACAAAGGATAAACCTGGAAGACCTTCCAGACATTTGTTCGAGCTGGCCGCCAGCGCGTCAATATCGAGGCCAGGAACATCGATTTCGTAGGCCGCGAAACTCGACATGGCGTCCACCATGACCGTCTTGTCATGCTCTTTGGCCAGCTTCACCAATTCCGCAAGAGGGTTCAGCACCCCGGTGGTTGTTTCGCAATGGACGAACAAGACAGCGCCAATGTCATCACATGACTCCAGCTTTTTCTCCACCGCCGAGACGTCAACAGGTTCTGTCATGTCGAACGACATGGCTTCAAAATTCCTATTGGACGCTTGGGCAATGGACAGCATGCGTTTGCCGTATTCACCGTTGACGAGGAACAGAATCTTGTCCTCGGCCGGAACTAGGCAGTTGATCATGGCCTCGACTGCATATGACCCGCTGCCCTGCAGCAGCACGGTCGCGTAATCATCGTTAGCCGAAATCTTGGTGATATCGTCCATCACCGACCGGGTGATCGCTTTGTAGTCGTCATCCCAGGTGCAGTGATCGGTCAGCATGGCGTGCTTGACGGAAGCCTTTGTTGTCAGCGGCCCCGGGGTGAGCAATTTGCGAGGCGCATTCTGGTCCAACAACACATTGACGGCGGCGATCACGCCGTCTAGCTCGCTTAGATCGTTGATGATGTAATCGGCCCCCGCCTGGTAGTAGGCTGCCCGCACCGCCGCCGTGCGCTGGAGCAACTCGTCAGCCGTCAACACCGCCACCTGGTCCTTGGTCAGGCCCAATTCCGATGAGCCAAAAATGACGCCGACCGTCCAGCAATTGGCGTTGCGGCCCTCGGTGATATCGGCCACCGTGTCGCCCACCTTGATGGCTTGACGGGGGTCGATCAGGCCGAAATGGACCAGGTTCTGCCAAATCATGTATGGGTATGGGCGCCCTGCGGGCACCTTGTCCGGTGCAATACAGAAATCCGGGAAATAGCCTTGTTTGGCCGCCGCCGGCAGCACCTCGTCCATCATGACTGAGGTATAACCGGTATCCGAGCCGATACCGATGCCTTGTTGCCGCAGGCTGGCTACGGCGTCCACCACATGGGGCAATACGTCACAGTACTGCTTGATGTCCGCCAATATCGTCTCTTCGAAAACCCTATAGGCCTCCAGGATCTGCCGTTCCGTGATCGGCTCTGGCAGCATGGCGGCGATCGCTCTTGTGTGGTCCAGCTTGGCGATGCCCATCGGCTCACGGGCCATCTCTTCGGTGATTTGGAAACCAATACTCTTGAAAGCGTCGATGAACCCTTTCACCGGTGCCATACACCCGTAGTCCACGGTGGTGCCGGCCCAGTCGAAAATCACAGCCTTGATCATGGTTGTTTGCTCCTGTTGTTTGCTACCGGTGCCTATTTGACACGGGATTTGATAGTGGTCGCTATTTGCTCGAAGATGATGACAGCCATCAGGATGATGTAAACAATCAGCCCTGTCTGGTGCAGATCCAGATAGAAATTGCCGGCCACAAACAGGTTGTAGCCGATACCGCCCCCACCGGCTGCCGCCCCGACGGCGATAACATTGACGAAGTTGACCTCCAGCCTGAAGAACGTCCATGACAGCATGTACGTCATCACGCTGGGGAAGATGCCCTGGAACAGCACCTGAACGAAATTCGCCCCGTTTGATTTGAGCGCTTCAACCGAACCGCTGTCGGCCTGCTCGATTGCGTCGGCATAGGCCTTCGTCAGATAAGCGGCGCTGTGAAAAGTCAGGCCCACAACAGCCGCGACACTGCCCAAGCCCGCCGAGACGACAAATAGCAGCACCCAGATGATATTCGGGACGGCGCGCACGAATGAAACCAGGCTGCGCGCCACCGAGTTGACAGGGCCCTTGGTTATGTTATGGGCGCATAGCAACGACGTGAAGAGCGCGATGAACGCCCCGAACACGGTACAAAGGACGGCCATGCAAACCGATATCAGCAAGGCGTTCAGCAGAGTGCCGACATCGTAAGTTGTGGCCTGGGGCTGAAGGAATACGACATTGAACGAGTGCAGAGCGCTGGCCAGGGCCTGCACGATGTTGATGTTTTGAGAACCGAACAAGATCAGCGCATAGGCAGTTACGCCGAACAGCACGAGCAGGGTAGTTTTTATGACGCGATCACCTCGGTGTTGCGCCGATATCTTGATCCGTCCACCATGTGTCCGCTGAATCTGACGTTCAACACCCACTTCAAAAGATTCTGCGCAGGCCGTCATACAATCATCTTCTTAATCTGGCTCGACACCAGTTCCAGGGTGATGATCACCACAGCCAGGGCGACAATTATCAAACCGCAGGTGGCAAAGTCGAGACGGGTATAGAACAAGCTGAACACGTAGCCGATGCCAGTGGCTGTCAGGATGCCGATGAGTGTGGCGTCCCTGATATTGGTTTCCACCATGAACATGGTCCACACCACCACCTCTGGGATGATGGATGGGTAAATGCCCTGGGCGAATGTCTGGAAATAGTTGGCCCCGGTTGACCGCAAGGCCTCCATCGTGTCGCTGCCGATTTCGTCGATCACCTCGATGAAATACCTTGTCAACATGCCGAATGACGTGAAAAACAAGGTGATGATCCCGGTGATCATGTTCTGGCCGAATGAGAACAGCAGGATGATTGTCCAAACCACGTCTGGGATGTTCCGGAAGAACGACGCGACCACCCTGGCGGCCCTGGTCAAGATAACACTCGGCGAGGTTGTTCGGGCGCCCATCAACGAGAAGAACAGCGCGCAGATTGCCCCAAGGACTGTGGCGGCGACCGCCATCAGTATCGTCTGGCCCAATGCGCTCAAAATGTCGGGCAGGTTCGTGAGCGATTTGGCTGTCGGAACCAGGTGCGTCACCATCCAAAGCAGGGCTGTTGGCACCGACGTCAAACCATCTGCCAGGCTGAAATCCGTGGCTTGGCTCGATAATTCCACTATCAGCAACAGCACCAGCACCACTAAACCGACACTGATGTTCCGCCTGCCCAGCACTGACAAGTTGAGACGTTTCCTCTTAGCCATTGACGGCCACTCCCAAGAATAGGCTCAGGGGCTGTGTTTGTGCGGTTGACCTCATCTCGATCACTGTCGCATCGTGCCGGTTTTCATAGATTCTGGCCAGGTCATGTTGCTGTATCGCCTTGGACGGACCGTCGTGGACGACCCTGCCGGCGTTTATCCCGACAATTCGATCGGCATATTGAATGGCATAATCCACATGGTGCAGGTTCACTATGCAGGTGATCCCCATGGTCTCGTTCATTCTGCGCAAGTAGTCCATGATCATTTCGGCGGAGTTGGGGTCCAGTGAGGCTATCGGTTCGTCACACAGAATCAGTTTTGGATGCTGCATTGCCGCCCGCGCAATTCCAACCCTCTGCTTCTGGCCACCAGAAAGCTCACTGCACCGTTTGTAGGCAAGCTTGGCGAGGCCGAACATTTCAAGAATCTCGAAAGCCTCCGCCTTCTCCGCCTCGGTGTAGAAACCCAAGGCTCCGGCCAGGGTCGATTTGTGCCCGAGTTTGCCATGAAGCACGTTCTCCAGGACACTGCGCCTTTCCACCAGGTTGTAGTTTTGGAATACCATGCCGATGTTGGTTCTCACCTCGCGAAGGGCCCGTCCCGTCACCCTGGTGATGTTTTGCCCGTTGAACACAAGATCACCTTGCGTTGCATCAACCAGACGATTGATGCAACGCAGCAGCGTCGACTTCCCAGCACCGGACGGCCCGATCACGCAAACGAATTCACCCTCGGTGACGGTCAACGACACGTCCGTCAACGCTTGGTCTTCGGTCTTGTTGTAGGCCTTGCTCAGATTGTCGATGCTCAACAACTCCGGTGCTTGCATTTGCTTCAGACCCTTCGAAATCACGCCCCGAGGTCACGGATTGACTGATACCACGAGTCGGCTACCTGAACGAATTGCTCGTTCTTGGTCTTGGGTAACAAGCCTTTGCCGGCAGGGTCAAAAATCAGCGTGTCGTTCGTCACTTGGCTGGACGTCATGACTGCCAAAATCTTCTGGGCATCATCACTGCTCAAAGCCTGCGAGTTGTAAACGAAAGGCTCATTGAGTACCGAATACGCGCTAATCACTGTGAACTGCTTGCCCGCCAGCGTGTCGAATGGTGCGGACGCGCCCTGGATCACCTCATAGACAGCCCCCGGCGTGCTGGCCTGGCCAGAGGTCAGCTTGACGTACGGCGTCAAGTCGTCGTCGTCAAAAGCCGCGACCTGCGATTTGCCGGTCAAGAGATTGACGGCCGAACCCTGGTGCGAATTGCCGAACAGTACATTCGAGAACAGCTTCCCAGAGCCACCCTGCGCCAAATCGTCAGCTTTCAGATTCGCCCACTGGGCATCCTTCTTGAAGAACCCGACGATCGCGCTGGTCGGAATTGCCCAGCCCGATGTCGAGCTCTGCGAAACAAACGAAATGCTCTTACCGGCGATATTCTCTATCGAATACGTGCCATTGCTCACGTACTGACCAGCATCGGCGGTGTTGACGCAAATCCGGCTGTAGTACAAAGCGTCAGACAATGTCCCCGACGGGCCCGAGTAGGTGAACATCGCCTGCACCGCAGAGTTTTGGCTATTTGCCTGAACATACCCCTGGGCACCCATATAGGCCATCTGAGCCTTGCCGCTGGCGATTGCCTGAATGGCTATCGTGTAGTCGGTAGTGGTCATGTTCACAACCTTCTTGCCTGTGGCCTGCGTGATGTACTTGGCGATCTCGTCGCGTGCTGGCGCAAAGTCGGAAGCTGATTCGTTCGGGTACCAGACAACCGTGATGGTGTCGCCGGAGGTGGCGTTGCTTGCTGCTGCCGATGAACTGCACCCTGCGGTGCCGGCTGCGATCGCTGTAGCTAGCAACGCTGCCGAAACTGCGGTAAGAACTGATTTGTACTTGGGCATCTACCTGGCCTTTCCTGGCATAGTCGGCAGGGTCGAAATTTCCCGCCACTTGCAAAGGTAGATTCCGTGTGTGAATGCTTAGCTGCCTCAAAGCAAAGTCAAGGTGAACGTCGCGTGAAGGTTCAGGGCCTTCCGCCCAGCCCGGTGCCGCTAGCAAGCATCAAAAGACCATCTTTTTCGACAAGCTGTGCCGTGGGTGCCTGAAGCGTCAATGTCGTGCCAATGGCGTCGATTTCAACTTCTCCGGGCACAAGACCGGCAGCCTGCCGCAATGCCTTGGGGATGACCAATCGCCCGGCAGAATCCATGGTAACGATCATGGCAATTACGCTACCATCAACGGTGCCAGGGATCATTCAGGATTAGCCGAAGAGACGGCCAAACACTCCTTTTGCCTGCTTGGCGGCGTCGATTTCGGCCTGGGTGTGCTTGCCGTCACACCACTGACCGGCGGGCACCGAGGCCTTGACCTGCGCGATGTGCTGGCCGCAACCAGCCCAAGTCGTCTTGCCGCAAACCTGGCATTTCACTGGATGGCACATTTTCTCTCCTTGTATCCGTTCAGCTCAACATCATGAAGAGCTTCTCCATCTCTTCAATTGTCTTGGCCTCGTCGGATTGGGTACCGTCGGAGTTGGTGGCCAAGCAATGCTTCATACCGCTGGCAACGATAACGAACCCGGCGCGGTGAACCGCCGAGCTTACAGCCGCCAGCTGAATAATGACTTTTCGGCAATCTGATTCGTTGGAAACGGCATCGATGACCGCGTCAAGCTGCCCGCGAGCACGCTTTAGCCGGTTCATGACTTGTTTCCTGACGTCATCAGGGACACCCAGGGCAGTGCCTTCTTCTGTCATGTCATTGTCCTTTCACAATGGTTCCGTCGGCCGCGTCGCCGAGGAACGCCTTCATGGTCAACATACCACCGGACAGGCTACGCGAATCAAACCCGCCCGCGATGAGGACACGGTGGGCGATGTAGCTGCGCACACCTGATTGACAGGTGACGGCAATGGGACGTCCCTGGGCTCGGGCTTTCACCTCGTCCAGACGGGCGCGCAGTTGCGTGTGCGGGATGTTGACGGCCTCGGGCAGATGGCCGGAGGCAAACTCGGACTGGCTGCGAACATCCAGGATCAGTGACGTGGTGCGCAGCGTTTCGTATTCTTCCGGCTGCCACAAGACGAGCTGACCGGTCATCAGGTTGTCGGCCAGGAATCCGATCATGGTGATGGGGTCTTTGGCTGAGCCATACGGCGGCGAATAGCACAGGTCAAGGTCGATCAGTTCGGGGGCCGTGATGCCGCCACGGATGGCCGTGGCGAGAACGTCAATTCGCTTGTCAACACCTGCTTGGCCGACACCTTGGGCACCCAGCAGGCGGCCTTGGCTGTCGATGTGAACCATCAAGTGCATTTGCGTGGCGCCAGGGTAATAGCCGGCGTGGTTCATCGGGTGCGTGTGGATGGTGGTGAACTCGATGCCTGCGGCCCGAAGAGACGCGCGGTTGGCGCCCGTCATGGCGACGGTCAACTCGCCGACCCGCACGATGGCGGTGCCCAGAGGCCGGGCCAAGGGATGGCACTGCCTGCCCTCATCCGTGGCAACGATATTGTCGGCGACGATGCGCCCAGCCCGGTTGGCCGGTCCGGCCAACGGCACGGGACGGACGGCACCAGTTACACCGTCGATGCTTGTGACTGCGTCACCAACGGCCCAGACGCCGTCCAGGTTTGTGTGTCCGAACTCGTCCGCCAGGATCGCGCCGCGCGGCTCGCATTGCACGCCGGAATCGGCGAAAGGCTTCGTGGCGGGCGTCACGCCGGTGCTCAGCAGCACCAGGGACGCGGTCACGGTTTGGCCGTCCGAGAGCGTGACGACGGCCTGGCCGTTGCTGTCAGCGATTGACTTGGCCGCCACACCCACCAGCACCTTCATGCCCAAGCGACGCATTTCGTCATGGACGAGGTTCGCCAGCTCGGATTCGAGGGGCGGCAGCGCATGCGGTGCCAACTCGACGACGGTGACGGGCATCTGCGCGGCCAGTGCCTCGGCGGCCTCCAGGCCGATGAATCCGGCGCCCAACACGACCGCACCGACCGCCCTTGTGGCGTCCTTGATGACCAGCTCACGCACTGCGATCGCGTCATCAACTGTTCGCAAGGTGTGCACCGCTGGGTGATCGAGCCCGTCAATCGGGGGACGCATCGGCACCGCCCCGGGCGAGAGCACCAGGTGGTCGTACTCGAAGTCCTGCTCACCTTCGGGACCAACCACATGGACGGTGCGATTGGCTGCATCGATGCTTGTGACCCGCGAGTTGACGCGAACATCCAGGTTGAGGGACTCCCTCAGCGACTCGGGCGTTTGCACCAGCAATTCATCGCGGCTGGTGATCTCGCCGCCCACGTAATAGGGCAGCCCGCAACTGGCGAAGGAGACATAGGGCCCCGCCTCGAAAACAATGATCTCGGCTTGCTCATCCAGCCGTCTCAGCCGGGCGGCAGCCGACATTCCGCCGGCGACCCCTCCGACGATCAAACACCTGCGTTGCCCTCGTCTCATACCCACCAGAATACCCCCTATGGTATACGGATTGCGAATTTGAAATACCCTGACGGCATCCACTTTAGTGATGGGCTTTCGCCGTCGGCGCAGCGGCACGGCTTGAGAGGTTAGCAGCCGACCGTGACCCATCCAATGGCTCTGCCAGCCCGATCGCCGGGCCCCACCAAGGTTGTTACGTTGTTGCGCGCTGCCAATTCTGGACCACAAGGCCTGGCACCCGGGTGAACTCGCGACCGTTGTCGGTCACCAGGGTTAGGCCCAGTTCCAGCGCGTGAACGCCGATCCACAAATCATTCATGCCAATTGGCGTACCTTTCGCCGCTAGGTGGGCTCGCACGATACCGTACCGCCTGGCGACTGCGGAATCGAGGCCAACGACGTCCATCATCGTCAGTAGCGCATCCACCCGGTGCTCGATCTCATGGGCTGCGCCCTTGGCAATGCTGTAGCGCAACTCGCCTTCGACAATCACACTGATCACCGCCTGTCCCGGCAACAGATCCCCCAACCGGGTGGCGACACCGCCCGCTGGGTTGCGCACAGCGTCCGAGATGGCGTTGGTGTCCAACATGAACAATGCCCTGGCATGGGTGGACGCCATGTCAGAAAACCGCCTCGTCCAGCGGCATCAACTCGTCCTCAATGTCGGGCAACGTCTCGGCAAGCGGCCCCCACCCGGCAAACAGGCCAGCAAACGTCTGAGCCGGCGCCGACTCGACGATCAATCGCGGTCCGTCCTGATACATATATGCCGTGTCACCGGGGAGCTCAAAATCGCGCGGCACCCGCAACGCCTGATTGCGTCCATTGCGGAAAAGACTCACCTCTCGAACCAGTGTCATGGCTACTCCTCATTGGCATATGTCAATAGCATAGGCCAACGTGACGCTGTCAAACAAGTGTCGGAGAAGAGATTTGAACTCTCACGCCTTGCGGCACAGGAACCTAAATCCTGGGCGTCTACCAATTCCGCCACTCCGACTGGTGCGCCCCTAGTTTACCGCAGCAAATATCGACGCCATGGCGTCCGGCGTCTTGTGCCCCGAGCCAGTCAGGACGATGACCGTCGTCCCGGGGGCGATCTGCCCGGTTGCCACGGCCTGCCAGCCCGCCACGGCATTGGCCGACGTCGGCTCAACATAGTGACCGTGGGCAACCAACTGCCTTGTTGCCTGGGCGATGGCGGCCTCGTCCGTCGCGACCGCGATACCGTCCAGACGGCGCAGCGCGGCCGAAACCTCGGCATCCCGGACCGGACGCGCGATGGCCGTGCCCTCGGCCAACGTCTTGCCCGGCGTAACCACTGGGCCCAACACCAGCGGCGCACAGGCCGCCGGTTGCACCATCACCAGGCGCGGCAGCGCTTCGATCAAGCCGGCCGCCAGCAATGCCCGCCAGGCAAGATCATGACCCAACACCATCGAACCACCGCCCGCCACGACGACCACGGTCTCGGGCGCCCGGCCCAGCTGCGCCCATATCTCCAGGGCCTGCGTGGCCACGCCGACGGGGAACAACGGGTGCCATGCGTGGGACGCGTATGCCCAATTGCCGGTGCCCACCTGACGCAGCGCCTCAGCCGATGTGTCATCACGGCTGCCCGGCACCAGCACAATTTCGGCACCATAGGCCCGTGTCGCTGCTATCTTGCCCGACGACGTGCCATCGGGCACAAGCACCCGCGCCGTCACACCGGCAGCCGCCGCGTACGCCGCCATGGATGAACCGCCGTTGCCGGACGAATCCTCCAACAGCCGGGTGGCCCCGGCCGACCGCAGGGCCGCCACCACCAAGGCGACGCCGCGATCTTTGAACGACCCTGTCGGGTTCAAATGATCAAGCTTGAGGTGGACGTTTGCCCCCAGCCAGGGGGCATCGACCAGCGGTGTGTCGCCCTCGCCCAGCGTGATCGCGTCCCCAATCGGGACGGGGAACCAGTCACGCCAGCGCCACACCGTCCTGTCGCGCTCCGTCGGCGACGGCACGGCGCCCAGGCGAAGATCCGTGAAGGTCAGCGGCGAGCCATCAGGGCCTCGCCAAACCAGGGCGTCCCAATCATGGACGGCACCAGCGCGGTCGATCAAAGCCATGGTCTTAGCCTAGTGGTGCGCCCCTAGCGCCGCCGCCAACCGCATTAGCGAATCAGCAAATGTACCGGGGGTGGGCAGCAGCGAGACGGCGATCGACCCGGTGTCGCCGACGTCATAGAACCAGCCAGGGTGGGCGGCCAAGCCGCGTTCCAGTAGGCGGTGGCCGAGCTCGTCGTCGTCCATGACGCGGGGGACGTCCACCAGCGCCGTCCAGCCGCCCTCTGTGCGACGGACGCGGTAGTCGTCACCCAAACCCTGCAGCGCGGCCAGGTTGGTGGCGCAGCGCTGCCGAATGCGGGCGATACTCGAATCGGCCAGTGTCAGCAACTCGGGCAGGGCACACGCAACTGGTGAGTTGACGGAAAGGAATGTGTCGGCGATGGTGTCGAGTGCCTCAGCCAGCGGCGCCGTCAACTCAGGCGGCCCGGACAGCCTTATCCAACTGACCTTCAATTGAGGTGCGGCAAGCAGTTTCGA
>WQYR01000042.1 GCA_009781145.1 Propionibacteriaceae bacterium
AGGGCGACGATCACAGGGACGATAACGAAAGTGACGAAGACGATGACGGCGGGGCCGGAGAGCACCCCAATCTCAAGCCTGGTGCGCCAGCCTATGCCGTGGCGCTTCTTGCGAGGTTGGGTCATCGTCGGCTGAGAATAGACCGAGGGTGGCAGCGTGGAACTGCCACCCTCGGGCTGAATTGAGCCGTCGAGCGTGACCCCACCGGCTGTAACCGGAAGAGACTCGCTCATAGCTATTAACCGCCGTTCAATGCCGTCTGCATGGCTTTGAGCGCACCAGCCGGGTCAACGTTGCCGGCCAGCAGGTCGACGACGGCCTGGTTGATACCGTTGCCTTGGTCCTGACCGAGCGCGCTATCGAACCACAGCAGCGTGTAGGCGGAGTTACCCAGAGCGTCGGCGGCAGCCTTGGTGGCCGGGTCAGTGATGACGCTGGAGGCGGTGGGGTTGGCCGGGATGGTCGAGAACGCCGTCGCGTAACCCTGCTGCTGAGCCGTCTGCCCGAGGAAGTTCAGGAAGTCGGTGCATGCCGGCTGCGGGGCCTTGTTCGAGCAAGACCAAGCGTCGGAGCCTGCCATCAAAGCGGAGGGATCGCCCTTGCCGCCGTCAACAGCCGGGAAGGGGAAGAAGCCGAGGTCGGGCAGGTTTTGCTTGTCGGGGGTCAAGCCACCGATCACGCCTGGATCCCAAGCGCCCATGAGTTCCATGCCAGCCTTGTGGTTGGCGACGAGGCCAGATGACGAACCAGCGCCCTGCTGACCAACGGTTGTCAGGAAGCCGTCATTCCACGGCTTGGTGGCGTTGAAGTCGGCCAGCGACTGCAATGCAGCCAGCCAGCACGGGTCCTTCATGCCACCGGTAGCGAGGTTCTGGACCTCTTGCTGGGTGCATTGACGCAGCGCGAACTGGTAGAACCAGTGGGCCGCCGGCCAAGCGTCCTTGGCACCAATTGCGATGCCGTAGACACCGGAAGCCTGAAGCTTGGTGACGGCGTCACTCAGCTCGGCCATTGTGGTCGGGGTGGCGGTGATGCCAGCAGCCTTGAACAGATCTTGGCTGTACCAGAAGCCTTCGGGCTGGATCGACATCGGCATGGCGTAGATCTTGCCGTCGATGCTGTCGGTGGCGAAACCGCCGCCGATCTGCGACTTGACAGTCGGGTCGATGGCGCTGGTGATGTCAGCTACCTTGCCTGCCGCAACCTGATCGGCCAGCTTGCCACCGCCGCGCTGCAGGAAGATGTCAGGCGTCTGGTCGGCCGCCATGGCGGTCTGCAGCTTGCCGTCGAAGTCCTCATTCTGGACGATGGTGATGTTGATGGTGACGTTGGGGTTCACGGCGTTGAAATCCTTGACGACCTGCTCCCAGTAGGCCGGGCCCTTGTCGCCGGTGCCGTTGTGCCACAGTGTCATGGTCACGGGGGCTGCCGTCGTTGATGTGGCGGCGTCCGTGCTCGAGGTTGTGGCGGTTGGGGTACCTCCGGTGCAAGCCGTGGCAAGCAGCGACAGGCCGGTGAGTGCGATCACCAAAGTTGGTTTGACGTTGAGACGCATTTATCCTCCTTGAGAAATAGATGTTTCGTTGGAGGATTGGCACCCTGTCAACGAAACTTTCGCGACAGCATTCTTGACCTGCTGCGATTGTTTACACTAGCAGAGCTGTCTATCACGGTGTGCTTTGTCCAATAACAGTTAGATAACAATCTGAACCGGCGCGAAAGTTTCGCAAAACCAATTTCGTCAGATAGCGGGCGACGAGGCCCCCTGTAAGCCGGATTCTGTTTCCCGCGTCAGCGGGAAGGCGATCATCCATCTGCGACCGCTGTTGCCAGCGGCCTTTTGCTTTTCAGCAATGCGGTCTACCAGGCACTTAACGGGCGGGCCGCCCTATGCCGTCTTGACCTTGCTCCAGGTGGGGTTTGCCAAGCCGCCTGGGTCACCCCAGGCGCTGGTGGTCTCTTACACCGCCGTTTCACCCTTACCCGCATCAGGCGGGCGGTTTGTTTTCTGTGGCACTTTCCCGCAGGTCGCCCCGGGTGGGTGTTACCCACCACCTTGCCCTTTGGAGTCCGGACTTTCCTCGACGCTGCTTAGAACGCCGCGATCGCCCGGGGGCCTCGTCGTGGATTCAAGTCTAGTGGGACAGATCAGATCCTGCGACGGCGCTTCGCTTGCGCTTGATGACGTGGAGCAGGGTTCGCGGATGACGGGATACATGAGCGCAGGATCGCGCTAGGGTGCTGGAGCAAATGGGACATAGTCGCAGCCAGATGCTGGAACCTGCCCTTGGGCCTGGTTTGGGGAATCCAGCTTCGAGTTTGTCCCCTTTTTCACACCTGGGTGAAGGCGACTTCGCCGGTGGCGATGTCGGCTTTGACGAGTTGCAGGTTCACCTGGGCGCCGAGGGCCAGCGGATGGCTTGCCCGCACTTTGGCCTGGACGGCCTGGGCCGTCAGCGAGACAACGCCCTGGCGACGGTTGCGGTCGTCCACCTCTATGATGACGCCGACGAACTGCTGGCCGATGGCGTCTTGCAGGGCTAGGGCTTCCGTCAGCGCGATGATGCCGGACTCGAAGGCTTTGGAGCGACGGTTGGATTCGGCCATCGTCGCAGGTAGCTGTTCCAAGGCTTGCGCCGTCCACTCGGGCACTGGTTGGCCGGCGGCAAGGCTGGCGCAGATCGTCCCCGTGAACCGGTCGACGAGGCGACGCAGAGGGGCGGTGGTGTGGGCATACTCGCTTGCCAGCGCGGCGTGGGGCATGTTGCCCGAATCGTCGGCGCTGCCGATGACGGTGTACCCGGCACCGCGGAACAGCACGGTGCACGAGTTCATCATCGCCTGGCCGGTTGGCTTGGCGGGGTCAAGACGGCGGACAAAATCGGCGTACGACGTGCGGCGGGCCCAGCCCAAGCCAAGGCTGCGGGCCACGCTGCGCAGCAGGATGATGGTGCGTACATCCGCTGGTGGGAGGGTGCGCAGGATGCCGACGCCGTGGCTGCGCATCAGGGACGCGGCGCAAAAGCCGGTCATCAGCGATATCTGGGCATTCCAGTCTTCCACCGGCAAGGGCGTGCGGAAGCTAAGGCTCCAGTGCTCATCGGGGTGGGCGGTGACCTGCTGCTCGGGCAGGCGCAAGCTGACGCCGCCACGGGCCGACTCCTGCTCGATTCGCAGCCGGCCGACGGTTTTCAACAGTTGGAGGGACGGCAACGCTGTGCCTGCGTCAAGGTCGCGCTGGACGCTCTCGTAGTCGAGCTTGGCGGTGGACGTCACGAGGTTGCGGGTCACCGCGAAGTCGGTGACGGCACCGGACGAGTCCAAGTCGATGCGCCACACATTCGCCGGGCGGGGCGTGCCGTCCGGCAGTAGCGATGCCGCGCCCTCCGACAAGCACGTCGGGTGCAGCGGCAACCGCGTCTGTGGCGCGTAGTAGGTTTCGCCCCGCTGCCAGGCCGCTGTGTCGATGGCCCCGCCGGGACGAACCCAGGCAGCGACATCGGCGATTGCGTACCAAACCCGGTAGCCTTTGCCCACCGGCTCGATGAACAGTGCCTGATCGAGGTCCATCGACCCGGCCGGGTCGATCGTCACGAAAGGCAGGTCGATGGTTTCGCGAACCCGGCCGTCGATCGGACCGTCGGCGGCCTCCCTGGCAGCCTCTGCCGCAACCTGACGCGAGAATCCGGACGGCAACTCAAGCCGCCCGGCCAACTGCGTCAGCCCGTCAACCAACGCCGGGGGCACATCTCCCAGAACAACCAACTCGCGATTTGGCACCCTACGAGTCTAGGCACATGCGGCGGCGACGGCCTCGGCCGCCGCTTGGACAATGGCAGGGTCGGTGACGTCAACCGTCTCGTCGTCGCCCCCACCGGGCCCCGTGCTGAGCCCGGAATTGATGGCTGAGCGAGCTGAAAGGTGCACGGCGCCAACCCCGACGCCGGCCAAGGCGGCGATATCCGACGGGTGGACGCCACCGCCCGCCATGATCTCAAGGCGTCCGTCGGCAAGTGCCGCAAGGTGCGCCAGCATGGGGGCGCCGTCGATGCTGCGCTTCGCCCCACCGGACGTGAGCACCCGCCCGATGCCCAACCTGACCAGCGCTTGGATGCCTGCGCTTGCGCCGCCCGCGTTGATCACGACGTCCATCGCCCGGTGACAACTGATGTTGCCGGCGGCGGCGTCGCGCACCGCGGCCATCGCGCGCTCGTCGATCAGCGAACCCTCGGTGAGCGCCCCGAAGACCACCCCGGCCGCCCCGTGCTCAATTGCCCAGGTGGCATCGCGAGTCATTACAGCGATCTCCTGTGCGTCATACACAAACGGCCCCGGGCGGCACCGAAGCAGCACATGCACGGGCAGTCCGGCGTCAACCACCGACTCGATCAGGGCGGCTGACGGCGTGATGCCGCCGGTGGCGGCCAGGGCAGAGCACAGCTCGACCCGGTCGGCGCCATTGGCCTTCGCGACCAGCGCCCCGGCGACGTCTTGGACGGCGATCTCGAGCTTCATAGCAGGACGGCCGTCAAAGATGGGTCGGGCATGTCCTCGTCCCACGGGAACATGGGACGCGTGATGGCCTTCGGATTCAGGCGCAGCAGGTCTTGGTCGACGCCGCCCGGCGTCAAGGCAAGCAGCCAGTCGGCGGCCATCTCGAACAGCTCCGGCTCCAGGTAGCCAATCTTGTTGACGACGATGTCTGCCAGCCGTGGGTCGAGGCCGGCGGCCTGGAAGTCTGACAGCGTGTGGTACGGCTTGCGGCGGGTCGTGATGATCGCCCGGATACCGCCGACACGCACCACAGCCACCGGCCCCGATGTGTCGTCACCCTCCGTCAACTGCTCGACCACGCCGTCCAGCTGGACGGGGCCGGCATGCAGGTGGTCGATGTTCGCCCCGGCGTCCAGCGTCACCCGTGCCCCGACGCCGGCTTGCTGGCAGGCCGCGACCGCCGCGGCGTCGAAGATGGACGCCACGATCGTGTTGGGTGAGTTCGGGCCCGTCAGGCGGGCATCGGCTACCAGGTGGCTCAGAGACCAGGTGACGTCGCCCGCCCCGCCGGCCGTCGGGTTGTCGCCGGAGTCCGAAACAAAGAAGGGACGGGCCGGGCTGGCCAAAGCCGCATCGACGCACTGCGCAAGGTCGCCGGTCGGGGCGACGAAGCAGAAGTCGCGGCGGGCATCCCACCAGCGGTGTGCCAGCATCTCGGCGAGCCGCTTGCAGGCGTCCGCGTCGTCACCCTCAACTTCGACGACTGTCATGTTTCGCGGCTCGTCACCCCAGGCGTAGCCCACCCAGATCGACGCGTCGAGGACGCCTGGCTGCACCTCGACCCAGTAAAGCTCGTTGTAGATCGCGCGGGCCGGGTCGAGGCGTGTCGACGTCTTCTCGCCCGGAAGCAGCACCGGCACCGGCAGCCACGCCTTGTGGGCGCGACCCGGCCCCGGGTGTGCCTTGGTGCCGAGGCGGCAGAGAAGCTTGTAGACGGCGCGCCGCTTCGTGAGGAAGGCGTCCTCGTGGGGGGCCATGCGATAGCAGGTCAGAAAGTCGACGTTTTCCACCAGCCGACGCGACACATTACCGTGCAGATCCATCGACGTCGAGATCAGCACATCGGGCCCGACGGCCGCCCGGACGGCCTCCGCCAGGTCTCCTTCGGCGTCTTGACGGCCGATCACATTCATGGCGCCGTGGATATCGAAATACAAGCCGTCGAGGGCCATATCAGGCGACGCCATGGTCTCGCGCAGACGCCGCACCGTCTCGTCCTTTATGGCATCGAAAAAGGTTGGCTCGACCGGACCGCCCGGCAGTGAGCGGGCGTGCACCAGCGGCACCCACTGGGCCGACTCGCGCAGGGGCTGGCCGGGGTCGAGGAATCCGTAGTAGGCGAGCAGATCGTCGCCGCGGCGCACGGTGAACGAGTCTTCGCCGCTGATGTGGGGGCAGTAGGTGGACGCTTCGATCGACATGCCACAAATGCCGACTCGTGGGGTAGTTGGTGTCATTGTCGGTTCTCCAGTTCAAGGCTTTCTTCGATGGTCAACCGGCCGCAGCCGATCAGCACGCCATCGGCTTTTGCTCGGGTTGGTTCGACCAACAGGTTTGATGTCACCAGCGGATGCGAACCCTTGTAGAGCTCTGCGCGGACGGCGGCAACGAAGGGCTCGACAGTTGCCATGAGACCGCCGACGTACACAGCGCTCGGGTTGAAGAAGTTCACGACGGCGCACATGACCCGTCCCAGGTTGGCGCCGGCGGCTCTCAGCGCGGTGGTCGCCGCCGGGTCGCTGCCGCGGGCCAGCGCGACGACATCGCCGGTGGTGGCCACAGCCAGTCCCTGTGCCTGCAGGCTGGCGACGAGCGCCGCCCCCGATGCAATTGTTTCCAGGCAGCCGCGGTTGCCGCAGGAGCACGGTGTGTCGCCCGCCGCCGCCACGCGATAATGGGTGATATCGCCGGCCGCATAGGTGGCGCCACGGTAGATCGTGCCCCCCACGATGATGCCCGCCCCGATGCCTGTGCCTGCCTTGACGGTGACGGTTGACGTCAGGTTTGCTTCCTCACCGCGCACGCGGCTGTGCCGCACGACATGTTCGGCGTACGCCATCAGGTTTGCGTCGTTCTCGACGAAGACAGGCACTCCCAATCGATTGGCGAGCCAGTCCCGGACGGCGAACCCAGCCCACCCCGGCATGCGCGCCGGCATCGTCACGATGCCTTGGTCGAAGTTGACGGGCCCAGGGACGGCCAGGCCGAGAGCGCGTAGCGCGTTCGGTGCCGACTTGGCCACAAGCTCTTCCGCCTTCTTGGCGATGAGTTCCAGAACCACCTCGGGGCGCTCTGCCAGATTGATGGGCAGGTCGGCGCGATGCTCGATGACGCCGGCCAGGGACATCACCGCAAGGCTGGCGTGCCGTCCACCCAAATCGACGGCAACGATGCGGCCGGAGTTGCCGGCCAGGCAGAGCAGCCCGGTTGGGCGGCCCCGATGGCCCGTCAGCATCTGGGTCTGTGCAAGCACGCCATCGTCCAGCAACTGCTGCACGTACACCGAGACTGTCGTCGGTGACCAGCCGAGCGTCTGCGCGATGGCGGCGCGGGTGGTGGCCCGGCCGCTGGCCACCAGCGAGACGATCGTCGCGCCAGGGGCCGCCTGATTGCGCAGAGGTGACACATGAACTCCTTGTTAGCCGCAGACGATGGCGCTAATTTTAGTCACTGCGGGGAAAATACCTCGGGATTACATTTTAATATAATCCGCCGGATTGCTAGTTCTCGGCAGCCTCTGTGTTGTATCGTGATTGTTGGTTGGGCAGCAACGTAGGTCGAAGATGAGCCGATTGACTGACTCTGCAAAGGTCCACCCGTTTCTCTATTTAATTAATACAGAACCGAAATAAATAGAGGTGTTAGCCCCCTCCCTATCGAAAGGAGAAATCATGCGATCATTGCCGATTCGTGTCCTATCCGTTGCGGCGGCCGCAGTTTGCGCGCTGTCCTTGGCCAGTTGTTCGGGGACACCGACCACGTCACCATCCGGTGGCACCACCACGGGATCCAACGACAAGGCTGCCACATATGGAATGATGCCAAGCCAAGGGCCCAACTGGCTGGCCCCGTTCAACCCAGCCGACAAGATGATCACCGCGAACTCGTCGCTTCATCAACTGCTTTGGGTGCCGCTGTTCCAGTATGACGGCGCATCCGGCACGATGGAATGGGACAAGAAAGGTTCGGTGGCGTCCGATTATTCATTCAGCGCCGACGGGCTCACCGTTTCGGTGACACTCGGCAGCTACAACTGGGCAGACGGCAAGGCGGTCACCACCCGCGATGTCGAGTTCGACTACAACCTGATCAAGTACAACACCGATCAGTGGGGCAGCTACAGCCAGGGCCTCTTCCCCGACAATGTGACGAGCTTCAACGTGGTCGACGACACCCATCTGACAATCACGTTCGACAAGGTGTACAACCCGGATTGGATTGTCGCCAACCAGTTGACATACCTGGTGCCGCTTCCTCAGCACGTCATGGACATCACCGCCGTGGGCGGCACGGTCAGCGATAACGACCGCACAGCATCCGGCGCGCAGGCTGTCTACAACTTCCTACAGGACCAGGGCAAGGACATGGCCAGCTACAGCACCAACCCGCTGTGGCAGGCAGTGGACGGGCCCTACACGGTGCAGTCCTGGACGACTGATGGCGCTATCACAATTGTGGCGAACACCAAGTACACCGGCACGGACACACCCGCCATCAAGACGGTGAACTTCAAGCCCTACACGAGTGACGACGCCGAGATGAACGACGTGCGCGCCAAGGCCATCGACTATGGCTACATAACGGCCGCCCAGATGGCTTCGCAGTCGCAGTTCACAGACCTTGGGTACCAGATCGTCCCGTGGGCCGGCTGGGGTGTCACCTACGCGCCTTACAACTTCGCCAACCCGACCACCGGGCCGATTCTCAAGCAGTTGTACGTTAGGCAGGGCCTGCAGCAGGCCATCGATCAGCCGACCATGGTTGACAAGATCTTCTACAACACGGCCACCCCGGACTACGGGCCTGTGCCGCAGGGCATTCCGAGCAGCTTCCTGTCGGACATCCAGAAGAACAACCCGTACCCGTACGACATGACCAAGGCGGCCGCTGCCTTTACCGACAACGGTTGGACCAAGGGCAGCGACGGCATCCTGGCGTGCACGAGCCCTGGCACCGGCGCGGGCCAGTGCGGTGACGGCATCGCCTCGGGCGCCAAGATGAACCTCGACATCTACACCGAGAACGCCGATGTGACAACCAATGAGTGGAGCTACATCAAGTCGCAGTGGCAGCAGATCGGCGTCAACCTGACGATCGACTCGACCACCAGCCAGAACGTCTTGACGAGGGCTCAGGAATGCAAGACCAGCAATGGTGCCACATGCACGTGGGACATGGTGTTCTTCGGCACGGCCGGCTCCTGGTACTTCTCGCCGTACCCCACCGGCGACCACCTGTGGGCGGCAGACGTCAAGTGGAACTGCGGGCAGTACGTCGACCAGAAGGCCTTCGATCTGATCAGCGCAACGCTCACAAGCACCGATGTCACTGCCGGCCAGGCCTACTCGGCGTATCTCGCCCAGCAACTGCCGGTTCTGTGGTTGCCGATGCCGGCCTACCAGATCAGCGTCATCGCAAGCGGCCTCAACGTCGGCACCCAAGACCCGGGTACGTCGTTCATGCCACAGCGCTGGAGTTGGGCTTCATAGGTCAAGATATATTGAAGCGAGGCATGTATTGAAGTGAGGTGATCAGTGGCCACCGACGAGGATGTTCATCGTCGGCCGTTCCGGTCGTCGTTTTGGTGGTTCCTCATCAAGCGTCTGGCCCAGGCTCTACTTGTCATCCTGTTGGTGACCCTGATCGTCTTCACTCTCATGCATATCGCCATGCCAAATGGCCCGGGCGCCGGCGTCCTTGGCTTGCAGGCGACCGCTGAACAGATCGCCAAGTTCAACCATGACCACGGTTTCGATCTGCCGATCTGGCAGCAGTACTTCAACTATCTGGGCCAGATTTTGCACGGCGATTTCGGCGAGTCGTTCCAGCTCAACATGACGGTTGGGATGGCCATCGGCATCAGGCTGCCGAAGACCATTTTGCTGTCGGTTATCTGCATCATCGTGGCGCTGGCAATCGCCATTCCGATGGGCATCTTCCAGGCGACGAGGCGCGGCAAGGTCAGCGACTACATTCTGACGGGCGCGAACTTCGTCGTCTACTCGACGCCGTCCTTTTTCATGGGACTCATCCTGATCATCGTCTTCGCCCAGAAGCTGAACCTCCTTCCGGCCACCGCGCCGTCAGGCGTGCCGTCGGTGCTTGACCTGCTGCGCCAGCCGAATTTTCTCGTGTTACCCGTGATCACGGGCTCGCTCGGCACGATCGCCACTTTCTCGCGCTACATGCGGTCGGCGACGATCGACAACCTGTCCGAAGACTACGTGCGCACCGCCCGGGCAAAGGGCACCTCGCAGCCCCGCGTGGTCGTGCGCCATGTGGTGCGCAACTCGTTGACGCCGGTCATCGCCATGCTGGGCTACTACCTGCCCGTCCTGTTGGGCGGCATGATCGTGGTTGAGCAGTTGTTCAACTACCCCGGCATGGGCCTGCTGTTTTGGCAGGCGGCGACGAAGGCCGACTATCCGGTGCTGCTCGGGTGCATCCTGATAATCGCGGTCGCCACCGTGGTTGGTTCGCTGCTCGCCGACATCATCCAGGCGTTGCTGGACCCGCGCACAAGGGGGCAGCTGACATGAGCGCCACAATGGAGCTGGCACCGCGCCTCTCGTCGGCGTCGCCGATGACGCGCGCCTGGCGGCGATTCAGGGCCAACAAACTGGCGCTGATCGGCACAACCGTCGTGATCATCCTCGTCCTTTTCTGCTTCGTCGGGCCGCTGTTGTGGCGCACCGACCAGGTGACGGTGGACCTGCTTAACAACAACCAGGCATGGGGCACCGCCGGGCACCCGCTGGGCACCGACGCCCTTGGCTACGACGTGCTCGGGCGGCTGATGAAAGGCGGCCAGACGTCGTTGACCATCGGCCTGCTGGCGGGCATCCTGGCGACCTTCATCGGTACCTGCTGGGGTGCCATCGCCGGGTATGTCGGCGGCCCCGTCGACGCCGTCATGATGCGCATTGTTGACGCGGGAATCGCCGTGCCCGCCATGTTCTTGCTGTTGATCCTGTCGTCCATCACCCGCCCGTCCGTCCCCTTGATGGTGGTGGTCATCGGGCTGGTGTCCTGGCTTGTGCCGGCGCGTCTGATCCGGGCGGAGGCGATCTCCATCAAGACCCGCGACTACGTGCTGGCGCTGCGCGCCGTCGGCGGCTCGCACACGCGCGCCGTCGCCCGTCACATCATCCCGAACACCATCGGAACGATGATCGTCAACGCCACATTCCAGGTCGCCGACGCCATTTTGCTCGTGGCGTTCATCAGCTATCTGGGCATGGGCGTGCAGCCGCCCGCCACCGACTGGGGCGCCATGCTGACGAAGGGCATCCAGTACACCTACGCCGGCTATTGGTGGCTGATCTTCCCGGCTGGTTTATTGATCGTCATCACGGTGTGCGCCTTCAACTTCGTCGGTGACGGACTGCGCGACATGTTCGACGTGAAAGGCAGGGCGTCGTGAGTGATCCAATCGACCGCCCTGTGTTGACCGTCGAGCACTTGAGTGTCGAGTTCCACACGGATGAGGGCACATACCCTGCCGTCAACGACTCGTCCTTTGCGATTGAGCCGGGCAAGGTGCTGGCGCTGGTGGGGGAGTCCGGCTCGGGCAAGACGGTCACAAGTTTGGCCATCCTGGGGTTGCTGCCGGGCACGGCGCGGGTTGCCGGCAAGATCAGCCTGGATGGCGAGTCGCTTCTGGACGCCGGGGAGCAACGGATGAACGAGATCCGGGGGCAGGCCATCTCGATGATCTTCCAGGAACCCATGACGGCGCTGAACCCGACGATGACGGTCGGTGCCCAGGTGGAGGAAGTGTTGACCAACCATAAGGTTTGCTCCAAGGCGGAGGCGTCGAGACGGGCCGTTGACATGCTCGACCGGGTCGGCATTCCCGATGCCGCGCGACGGGCAAAAACCTTTCCGCACGAGCTGTCGGGCGGGCAGCGGCAACGCGTCGTCATCGCCATCGCGCTGGCCTGCGAGCCGAAGCTGATCATCGCGGACGAGCCGACCACGGCTCTGGATGTCACCGTGCAGGCCGAGATCCTGGACCTGCTGCGGCGCCTTGCCCGTGAGTCATCGACGGCGTTCTTGCTTATCACGCACAACATGGGCGTCGTGGCGGACATCGCAGACGATGTTGCCGTCATGTACAACGGCGACATTGTTGAGACGGGGACGATGCGGCAGGTGCTGCTGGAGCCCCAGGCCGACTATTCGAAGCAGTTGATCGCCGCCATACCGAAAATGCCGGACGCCCACTGGGACGACATCGTCGCCGCGGCGGCGCGCCAGGACGCCGATGCGCAAGAAATGACGCCCGAGGTGGGCGCGGACGACGGGAAGCCCCCGGCCTTGGCCTTTTCTGGAACCAGCATCGACTACATGCGAGGTGGACGGGCGTTCCGGGCCGTCCACGATGTGTCACTTACCATCGGGGACGATGAGATTCTGGGCCTGGTGGGCGAGTCCGGGTCTGGCAAGTCGACGCTGGGCCGGTGCGCGCTGGGCCTGATTCCCGCCGCCGAAGGCACGGTTTCGGTGTTGAACCATGCGGTGCATGCCAGGGCGCTGCTGAACGCGGAGGACAAGGCGGTGCGCGCCCAGATCGGCGTCATTTTCCAGGACCCCGGTTCGTCCCTTGACCCCCGCATGACGATCGCTCAGGCGATCGAGGAGCCACTGCTGGTTCATGGCGCCGAAGGCATGACGGGACGGCGCGCCCGCCAGGCCCGCGTGGACGAGCTTCTCGACGCGGTGGAATTGCCGTCCTACTACGCCCTGCGCTATCCGCACGAGCTGTCGGGCGGGCAGCGACAGCGCGTCGGCCTGGCTCGGGCCATCGTGTTGAACCCCCGGGTGCTGATCGCGGACGAGCCGACGTCCGCGCTGGATGTGTCGGTGCAGGCCCATGTGTTGGACGCCCTGCGCAGCCTTCAGGCCAAGTACCACTTTGCCTGCCTGTTCATCTCGCACGATCTGGCTGTGATCAACGAGATGTCACATCGCGTGGCGGTGATGTGGAGGGGACGAATCGTCGAGGTGGGCGAGACATCGTCAATTCTGGTTCACCCGCACCATCCGTACACCATCCGGCTGCTTGCGGCCGTCCCCTCACCGGATCCGCGTGAACAGGCCCGTCGCCGTGACGCCAGGCGCAAACTGGCGCAGATAGCGGAAGTCGCCGAGCTGGCCGACGGGGCCTAAGCCCGCACCAGTATGCAGCCGCATTCTGGGCAGCGGACCACCTCGTCCGGGGCGGCGTCTTCGGCTGACCTCAACGCCAGCGCGTCGATGACGAGGCCGCAGCCGGTGCAGCGCCCACCCTTGATGCCCGCGGCGCCGGGGCCGCTGCGTGTGGCTTGACGGTCATACAAGGCCACCAGATCGGCCGGCAACCCCGACACAACGGTTTGACGCTGTTCGCCCAGTTGGGCGATCTCGTCGTCCGCCTCCTTGGTGGCGGCGTTCCGGCTGGCGATCAGGGTGCGCATCTGCGTTTCGACGTCCGCCCTGGTGGCGTTGGCGTCGGCAGTGATTTTCTGGTCTTCTTCGATGGACATCATCTGCTCAAGCTGGGTGTCCTCGAGCTCGGCGACGCGTCCCTCCAGGTGGGCTATCTCGTCTTGAAGGCTGCTGATCGAGCGGGCGTCGTTGACGACGCCGTCGTCGATGCGCTGACGGTCGCGGGCCAGCCTGGTGCGTGCGGTACCAAGATCGTCTTCGGTGCGGGTCATCGCCGTGGTCGTGTCGTTGGCCCGCGTCGTCGCGGCCGTCGCAACGTCGGCCAGGCTTCGGCGCTGGGCGTTCAACTGGTTGAGCTGCTCATGCTCGGGCAGCGTGCGCTTGCGCGCCTCAAGGGCCTTGATCTTAGCGTCAAAATCGACCAGCTTCAGCAGCGCTGCCTGCGCCTCGGGTGCAGCTTTCATGGCATCTAGCCTACCTGCGTGCCGGGGTAGACTTGAGACGTCCTTCAGGAAGGTGGAATCGTGGCTGCCAAGCAGGCGGAATCTGTCAATCGCGTCAATACATACTCGGAGGCGTTCAAGCAGTTCATTTGCGCTGACTGGGCGCCGTATTCGTCCAGCCTGCCGGCGCCGCTGCCTGCCACCGGTCCCGCGGCCAAGCGTCGGGCCGCGTTGTCCGCGCAGTTCCCCGGCGTCCGGTTGGTGTTGCCGGCC
>WQYR01000043.1 GCA_009781145.1 Propionibacteriaceae bacterium
CATGTGGGGTGCGACAGCCAAGGCTATGCAGGTCTGCATTGACGACCCGAGCAAGGCCTTGGCTGATTCGGCTAAGTATGTGCCCGGCCTCGATCAAGCCGACAACGCGGCCATGGCGATGGCCACGCTAAAAGCCACGACGCCGCTCTACCAGGGCGCCGGTGGTTTCGGTAGTCAGGACGCCACCACCTGGGCGTCCATGGCGGATTTCATGGCTGGCGCCGGTTTGCTGGATGCCTCCGTCAACCCGACCGACGCCTACACCACATCGGTCGTAGGCTGGGGGTCAATCCTTAGGTAGTGACAGACGTTCGACTGGTTGACCCGTCAGTGCGGCTATCAGATCGAAGTCCTTGTCGACGTGCAGAACCGTCAGGCCGGCCAACTCGGCGGTTGCTGCGATCAGCAGATCGGGGATTGACGGTGCGCGGTGTTGACCGTGGTCAGCCAACATAACCTGAACTTCGTGAGCGCGATCCTCGGCGGCCATTGTCAGGTACTCGATTGGCATCAGTGAAAGTGGCGGAACGGCGAAAGCCGCTCGGGCAGATGCGCCATTGCGCGCCGAGTAGCCAACCTCCAGCCGCGTGATCGACGACAGGTGGACCAAACCTCGTTCGATTCGTCCATTCCACTCAGCCCGATCTGGTGATCGGCTCATCCATTCCAAGGCCGACTTGTCTGCCAGCCAGCGTTTCACCGCCATGCCTGCGCCATCACTTGCGCGTCACCGAGATCAGGGAAGGCGCTGTCGAAAGCCGCCCAATCGTCGTCCGTCACTGCGGCGGTTTCTTGCTGGCCCGCCCAACCAGCGAGTTGGCGCTTGAGAAACTCGTTGCGGGACAAGCGAAAACGCTCAGCCTGCTCGTCAAGCCAACGCACCACCGTGGGCGACACGTCACGGATCAAAATATCCGACATTTCACACGCACCTTTCACCTCGGTGATATCTAGGATATCATGCGGTCCTTCTGGTGGGTTACGCGGGGATGACTGGGGCAGGAACCGCCCCGCGAAACCGCCTCGGCTGGCGCCTTGCCGCATCATGGCTCGGGGTGCTCGGCGTCATAGGATGCGAAGCGTGGGGCGGTGCGGTGCAACACGGCAATCATCGCTGCGCAGGCCACGCCGCCGATGAGGGCCGTTGCGCCGATGGGTACGGCGAACAAACCCACCAGCCCTCGTGCGCTGCCGCCTGCCACGACCCTCCCCAGGTACGGTCCGCCGCTCACAACGACCGTGAAAACGCCCTGTAGGCGCCCGCGCATGGCGTCGGGTGTGGCCACCTGCAGGATGGTGTTGCGGAAAATTGCCGAGATCGAGTCAAAGGCGCCGGCTAGCCCCAAAAACACGGCGGACAGGGCCAACGCCCAGCCGATGGCATGGGGTGGGTGGTGCACGCCGACAGTCAACAACACCACGCCGAAACCGGCAATCGATAAGCCCCAGCCGATCACCATCATCAGCACCACGAGGCCTTGACGGCGCACCTTACCCAGAGGCCCCGACAACACCATGGCGAGCGTCGAACCGATAGCCATGAAGGCCGTCAGCCAGCCCGCTGTCGTAGCACCGCCGCCTATCATGTCAGTGGCGATTGCCGGATAGAGCGCCTGCGGGTTGGCCAGAACCATGGCACAAAGGTCCACCAGGAAAGTCATGCGGACGTTCGGACGCGTCGCCAAATACTTGAACCCGTCGATCACCGAAGCGATACCGCCCTGCTGGGCGACGACCGCTGTCGCTTCGCCCTCAGGACGGATTGGTGGCAGCCGAAACAGCGCATACAGTGCGGCTGTGAACGTCAACACATCAACGGTGTAGGCCCATTGGTAACCAAAGCTGGCCACCAGCACGGCGCCTACCACCGGTCCTGCCATGAGTGCGATCGTCCAGGTGAAGGAGTTGAGTGCCTGCGCGGCCGGCATGAGTTTGCGTTCGATCAGGCGGGGGAGGATGGCATTGCGGGCCGGCATGTTGACCGCCGACGCGCCGGATTGCAGTGATACCAGCAGGTACAGCGGCCAAACCGACCCGATGTGCCACCAGGCCTGTAACGCAATGCCGATGGTAGCCACCCACATGATTGATGACGCGATTAGAGCCACCCTCCGGCGGTCATGACGGTCAGCCCAGTGACCGCCATATAGACCGAACAACACAAGTGGCACAAGAGCGAATGCTCCAACGAGGCCGACGGCGAAAGTGGAATGGGTGATATCGTGCACTTGCAGGCTGACGGCCATAGCCGTGAATTGGCTGCCGATGGCGGCCAACCCTTGTCCGATCCATAGCCGCCGAAAAGCCGGGCTGACGCGCAGCGGTGTGATGTCAGCGAGCAATGCCATGATGGCAGGAATCCTACGCCTTCGGACGGTAACCTTGATGGCGAGCATTTTCCCCGAAAGGATCACCGTGGTTGACGTCACACCGGGCCTGGGCCTCGTCGAGACGCAGTCGGCTGAGCTTTTCACGCCCGATCGTCCCCTAAGGATGGCCGGGGGCGCGGAGTTGACGTCCGTCACCGTCGCGTACGAAACCTATGGTGAGTTGAATGCGGCGAAAGACAACGCCGTGATCGTCTGCCATGCTCTGACGGGTGACGCGCATGCCGCCGGTTGGCATGATGGCGACAAACGCCCAGGCTGGTGGAGCACCCTGATCGGGCCCGGCAAGGCCATCGACACCAACCGGTGGTTTGTTATCTCGCCGAACCTGCTGGGCGGCTGCCAGGGCACCACCGGGCCCAGTTCCGTGAACCCGGCCACTGGGCACGTCTACGGCCTGGACTTCCCGCTGCTGCAGGTGCGCGACTTCGTCACCGTCCACCGGGCCCTGCTTGAGCACCTGGGCATCTCGCGTCTGCACGCCGCCGTGGGTGGTTCGCTGGGCGGCATGCAGGTGCTGCAGTGGGCGCTTGACTTCCCGGACCAGCTTGACCAGGCGATTGTCATCGCTGCCTCCGCTGGGTTGACGGCGCAGAACATTGCCTTTTCGGCGGTGGCCCGCGAGGCCATCATGTTGGACGAAAACTTCCTCGGCGGGCGGTTCGCCGAGCAGGGGAAGAACCCGGACATCGGGCTGGCCGTGGCGCGAATGATGGCCCACATCACGTATCTTTCCGAGGACGCGTTCACCGAAAAGTTTGGACGGGCACCGCAGGGTGCCACCTCGGACCCGGGCTTTGGCGTGGACTTCGCCGTCGAATCGTACCTGAGGCATCAGGGCGAGACCTTCGTGTCACGCTTCGATGCCCTGACGTACCTGTACTTGAGCCGGGTGATGGATTATTTTGACCCGTTCGGGGACGCCACCCCGCCCCAGATCAGCCCGCAGGGGCCAAAGATTTTGGTGGTGAGCTTCGATTCGGATTGGCGCTTCGCCACCGAGCACTCGTTGCGCATAGTCAAGCAGTTGGCGGCGCGCGGGGCTGGTGTCAGTTTCCGGCAGATCCATTCGCCTTGGGGCCACGATTCGTTCCTGCTGGATGTGCCGGACTACCTGGACACGATCAGGGCTTTTGTCGAGGCGGAGGTTTCCACTGGGCGGGCCCTGCGCCCAGATCTGCGACGCATTGCCAGCCAGGTGCCGCGAGGTTCCCGGGTGTTGGATCTTGGCTGCGGCGAAGGTGAATTGCTGCGCCATCTGGCGCGCCAGGGCTGCGTGGTCACCGGGGTGGAGCGTGACGGCGCCGCCATGGTCGAGGCGATCAGGGCCGGCGTGCCGGTGTTGGGGCTCGATCTGGACACCCAGTTGGACGAGTTCGCCGATGGGTCTTTCGATGTCGTGATTCTGTCGAGGACGTTGCAGGCCGTCATGCAGCCGGCCGAGGTGCTGCGCCAGATGAGCCGCATCGGCGACCATCTGATCGTGTCGATGCCCAACTTCGCCTACTGGCCGCACCGCCTGCGTCTGATGTCAGGCGACATGCCACGATCGTCCGACCTGCCGTATCGGTGGTACGACACACCGAACCTGCACTACGCGACGCTCGCCAGCTTGGAGGCGCTGTTCGATTCGCTCGGTCTGGTGACCGAAAAGCGCTATGCGCTCAGTCCGTCCGGGCGCAGCGTCGGCGCTGGGGCAAACTTGCGGGCATCTTCGGCCATTTACGTGCTGGCGTCGAGCCGCGGGTCGTGAGATGCGCCTCGTTGCCGCTTTGCCGTTGGCCTTGGCGCTGGGCGCTTTGACCGGGCTCGGCTTTGCCCCAGTCGGTTGGTGGTGGGCAACACTCATCGGTTTCGGCGGCTTAACCCTGCTGCTGCGCGATGTCGGGCCGCGGCGCGGTCTGGCGTTGGGGTACCTTTTTGGCCTGGGGTACTTCGGCATCACGGTGTGGTGGGTCGGCAACATGGGGTGGTACCTGGCTCTGGCTCTGGTGGCGTTCCTTGCCCTGTGGGGCGGGCTTTCCGGTTGGGTGACGGCCTGGATTCTGACGCGGCTGCCTCGGCTGACGCACCTTTGGCCGCTGGTGGCTGCGATTGCCTGGACGTCTGGCGAGTGGTGTGCGGCGCGCCTGCCTTTCGGGGGGTTCTGCTGGTCGCGGTTCGCCTACACGGTGCCGGATCAGCCACTTGGCGGGTGGCTGCCCGTCATCGGTGCCGCCGGCGTGAGTTTTCTTGTGGCACTGACGGGGGCGCTGTTGGCGTCCCTCGTGGTGGGCCCGACGAGGCGCCGACGGCTAGTGTCAGCGGTGGTGATCACTGTTTTGATGGTCGCTGGTGGTCTGCTTCGCCTGTGGCCGCTTCCAGCGTCCATGGGCACTGTTCGGGTGGGTGTGGTGCAGGGAAATACGGACATCAGCGCCGGGCCGCTGTCGATCGGTGCCGCCCGCACGGTCACGGCCATGCACCTGGGCGAGACGATATCGGGTCTGGCCACTTGGCGCGCCGACGGCGATGCCGCCCCCGACATGCTCTTGTGGCCCGAGAATGCCTCTGACATGGACCCGTCCCAGGATGCCATCACCAATGCCCTGATATCGCAGGCCAGCAACTTGGCCGGCGTGCCGATGCTGGTGGGCGTCATCTCGATGGGGCCGGGACCCAATGAGCGTCAGACCACCGCGCTGTGGTGGCAACCGGAAGTGGGCCCGGTGGCCCGTCTCGACAAGCACAATCTGGCGCCTTTCGGAGAGTTCGTGCCGCTTTACGGATTCTTCACCAAGTTCGTGCCGATGACCCGCGAGGTCGGCCTGCAATCGGTGCCGGGCACAGGGCCTCGCGTGATGCATGTCGACCTGGATGACGGAACCCCGCTGACGGTTGGAAACGTCATCTGCTATGAGCTGGCCTACGATTCCACCGTCTACAGCACGGTTGACAACGGTGCCCAGTTGATCACCGTCCAGTCGTCCAACGAGTCGATGTCGGGCACCACCCAGCCGGCCCAGCAGTTCGCCATGACGCGCGTGCGGGCAATGGAGATGCGGCGTGAGATCGTCGTTGCCACGACGCAATCACTCTCCGGGTTGATCGACGCCCACGGGCACGTCCTAGACGTGACGACGGAAGGCCAACCGGCGTTTCGCCTTTACGATGTCGAGCTTGGATCAGGGGTGACGCCCGGTGTGCTGATCGGGCAAGGGCTTGAGGACGGCATCGCCGGGTTGGCCGCGCTGATGGTACTGGCCGGGGCCGTTGCCGCCGTCCGGAAGCGTCACGTCCACCCCGAAACGGTAGAGTTGAACCAACCAAACCAAGGAGATCAGTCATGAGTGACCTGGGAAAGATACTCGTCATCATCCCGACCTACGACGAGGCCGACAACATTGAGGCAATCGTCGCCCGTCTGCGCGCCGCGGTGCCGCAGGCCCAGGTACTGATCGCGGACGACAACTCTCCTGACGGTACGGGGGCCATCGCCGACAAGATGGCGGCCAAGGACACGGCAGTCTATGTGCTGCACCGCGAAGCCAAGGAGGGCCTTGGTGCGGCCTACCTGGCCGGCTTCGGTTGGGGGTTGGAACGCGGTTACGACGTGCTGGTCGAGATGGACGCTGACGGCTCGCATCAACCCGAGCAGATGCCGGCCCTGCTGAAGGCGTTGGAGCAGGCGGATATGGTGAAGGGTTCCCGGTGGATGAAGGGCGGCAAGGTCGTCAACTGGGACAAGAAGCGCGAATTGCTGAGCCGAGGCGCCAACATCTGGGTGCAGGCGGTGATGGACTTGCCCGTCCATGATTCGACCGGCGGCTACAACCTTTTCCGCGCCGACATTTTGCGGAAGATCGATTTGGACTCGGTCAAGGCCAAGGGTTACGCCTTCCAGATCGACATGACTCGTCGGGTGCTGGAAGCGGGCGGTGTGGTGGCCGAGGTACCCATCGAGTTCCAGGAGCGGGCCAGCGGCGTGTCAAAAATGAGCGGTTCGATCATTCAGGAAGCCCTGATCAAGACTGCCGTCTGGGGCGCCAAGCGACGCGGTGAACAGGTTGCCATTTTCCACGGAATGCTGTTCGACAAGGTGAAGCCTTTGATCATGAAGGCAAAGCCGGCGGCCGAAGAGCCCGGCGAGGAGCCTTCAACTCAGTAGTGAACTGTGTTGCGGACGATCTCGAGGCGTTCCTTCAGCAGATCCTCCAGGTCGGGGATGCTGCGACGCTCCCGGAGCATGTCCCAGTGGGTGCGGGCGGGTTTACCGTCCCGGTCGTCTGCCCTGACACCGTCAGAGCGCAACGCAACCTGGCCGCAACGGGGGCAATCCCACTCGGTCGGCAGCTCGGCCTCGACGCTGAACATCAGCTCAAAGTGATGGCCTTGCGGGCAGTCAAAGCCGAGCGACTGGCGGGGGGCAAACTCAATGCCCTCCTCGTCCTCGAAGCTCTTGGCCCCCAAACCCATACCGCGTAGGGCTCGATCTGCCACTGCTGGCCTCCTTCATTTTTGCCTGCCGCGCAAAGCGGTGCCAGGTGATTCTACCGCAGGACGGCCATTCACACCAGATGAACAGGGCGCGGCGGGCCTCTGGTGGCACAATATAACGTTGTGACTCAAATCCTTTCTATCCAATCGGCGGTCGCCTACGGCTTCGCCGGGAACTCCGCGGCCATCTTCCCGCTTCGTCGTCTCGGCGTTGACGCCTGGCCTGTGTTGACCGTCAACTTCTCCAACCACACCGGCTACGGGGCATGGCGCGGGCCGCATATTCCGGCCGCCGATGTATGGCAAGTTGTTCAGGGAATCGACGATCGCGGCGTCCTTGCCGACACCGACGCTGTGCTTTCGGGCTATCTGGGTGCTGCAGACATCGGCCAGGTGGTGCTCGATGCCGTCGATTTGACGCGCAGCCGCAACCCGCAGGCGATCTATTGCGCCGACCCCGTGATGGGCGATGTGGGCCGTGGTTTCTATGTTGACAAGGGCATTCCCGAGTTCATGCGTGACCATCAGGTGCCGCGTGCCACCATCATGACGCCTAACCTGTTCGAGCTTGAGTTCTTGACGGGACGTGAGCCGGGCGTCGGGGCGTTGTCGTCGCTGGACGAGGCGATCGCCGCTGCCCAGGAGCTTCGGGCGATGGGTCCCAAGGTTGTTCTCGTCACGTCGGTCACCGTGCCCGACCAGGCACCGAACACGGTCCGCATGCTGGCGCTGGACGATTCGGGCTGCTTTGTTGTCGACACGCCGCTGATTGATCGGGCCTTCACCGGCACGGGCGACCTGACCACGGCCGTCTTTTTGGCGCATTGGCTGCGCGGCGAAACCCTCGGCGAGGTGCTGTCGGCGACGGCGTCCGTTGTCTATTCGGTGCTTGACGTCACCAATCAGTTGGGACGCTACGAGCTGGCTCTTGTGCAGGCACAGGACGACATCATTGCGCCCCGGCAGACGTTCGAGGCCGTGGCCGTCTAGTCGCGGAACGGTTCGATGTTGGCACCCAGGGCGTTGAGACGCCGGGGCAGGTCTTCGTAGCCGCGGTTGATCATATAAACATCACGCAGGACCGACGGTGTGTCGGCGGCCATCATTGCCAGCAGCAGGCAGACGGCCGGGCGCAGGGCGGGCGGTGAAACCATTTCCCGGCCGTGCCAGGTGGTTGGGCCGTTGACGACCAGGCGGTGCGGGTCGAGTAGTTGCACGTTGGCGCCCAGTTGGGCCAGCGACAGCAGATGCACGGTGCGGGTTTCGTAGACCCAGTCGTGGATCATGGTCTGCCCGTTGGCGCAGGCGGCGATCAGGGCGAACAGCGGCAGGTTGTCGATGTTGAGGCCCGGGAATGGCATGGGGTGAATTTTGTCCTGCGGGGCATGCATCGAGGACGGGTGGATCGTGACGTCCACCAGGCGGGTGCGCCCGTTGTGCGAGGTGTACTCGTCGGTCTGGTCGAAGCTTAGCCCCATCGATTCGCCGAGCACGGAAAACTCGATTTCGAGAAACTCGACGGGGCAACGTGTGATGGTCAGCTCCGAGCCGGTGACGATGGCCGCGGTGATGAGGCTCATCGACTCGATCGGGTCCTCAGAGATGCAGTAGCAGATCTCCTTGTCGATTGATTCCACACCGTGGATCGTCAACGTGGTCGTGCCGATGCCGTCGATCTCGACCCCGCATTGCTGCAGGAAGAAGCAAACGTCCTGCACCATGTAGTTCGGGCTGGCGTTGCGAATGACGGTGGTTCCCGGGGCCAGGGCTGCTGCCATGATGGCGTTTTCGGTGACGGTGTCGCCGCGCTCGGTCAAAACGATGTGACGCGTCGTGGGAATGTCGCGGTCGACCGTGCAGTGGTACGAGCCTTCGGTGGCTTTCACCTCGACCCCGAAGTGTCGCAGCGCCTGAAGGTGTGGCTCGATGGTTCTGGCGCCGAGGGCACAGCCGCCGGCATAGGGCAGAAGGAAATGGTCGTATTCGTGGCTCAGCGGGCCGAGGAACATCAAGACGCTGCGGGTGCGGCGGGCGGCGTCGCCGTCCAGACCTTCAAGGTTCAACTCGGCGGGACGTTCGATGGTCAGGTCGCGGCCCTCGGGCGACCATTCCAGCTTCACGCCGATGCTTGTCAGCACCTCGGAAAGCCGGGCTACTTCCTCGATGTGGGCGATGCCACGCAGGATTGTGCGTCCCCGGTTGAGAAGCGTTGCGCACAGCAGGCCGACGGCGGCGTTCTTGCTGGAGCGGGTCTCGATCGACCCGGCCAACTGGGTCTGGCCCTGGATGCGGAAGTTGAGCGCGCCGCGCTCCGTCGACGGCACGATCAGGGGGCTTTCCAGCGCCTCCGCGATGCGGTTGATCGTGTCCAGTGACAGGTTCTGGTTGCCAAGCTCGATGCGCCCGATTGCACCTTGGCTGGTGTTCAACAGGCTGGCCAATTCGGCCTGCGTCAGGCCTCGCTGCTTACGGGCGTCTCGAATAAGGCGCCCGACACTGGCGGGCGAAGTTGGGGTGCTCACCCGGATATGGTACCTGAGAACAGGGCCCAATATCTCATCTGTGAGATAGCCTTACGCGAGTCTTCGCGAATTCTCAGACTGGCGGGGCGTTAATCTAGTGTCATGAGCGAAATCACCCCACACCAGGTTGACGTCATTATCGTGGGCTCGGGCCCAGGCGGCTATGTGGCGGCGGTGCGAGCCGCGCAGTTGGGTCTCAAGGTTGCCATCGTCGAGGGACGTTGGTGGGGCGGGGTGTGCCTGAATGCGGGATGCATTCCGGCCAAGGCGCTGGTTCGCAACGCCGAGGTGGCTGAACTCGTCACCAAGCATGGCACTGATTTTGGCCTGAAAGGTGACGTCACCGTCGACTACACAGTTGGCTGGCGGCGCAGCCGTGATGTGGCCGACCGCATGGCCAAGGGCGTGCGTCACCTGATGAAGAAGAACCGCATCGAGGCCATTGACGGGTGGGCCACTTTCACAGGGCCGAACTCGCTGTCGGTCGCGCAGGCTGACGGGGCGGTCAGCGAGTGGACCTTCCAGCATGCGATAGTGGCCACCGGTGCGCACCCCAAGCTTCTTCCCGGCGTCTCGGTTGGTGGGCCAGTCATGACCTATGAGCAAATGATCATGGCCGAAAGCCTGCCGAAATCCCTTATCATCGCCGGTTCGGGGGCGGTCGGGGTGGAGTTCGCGTCAATCGCGGCCAGCTTCGGGGTGGACGTGACGATCGTCGAGTTCCTCGACCGGATTGTGCCCAACGAGGACGAAACCATCAGCAAGGAGTTGACCAGGGCACTGACGCAGCGCGGAATCAAGATACACACCGGGACGGCCGTCACGAATGTGCGTGCCAACCGCAAGGTGACCGTCACAACAGAGCCGGCGTCTGGCGGTGAACCGGGCAAGCTGCGTGCCGATGCACTGCTGCTGGCTCTCGGCTTTGCGCCAAACACTGGCGGGTTCGGGTTGGATGCCACGGGTGTGACTTTGAATGACGGCGGGTTCATCGCGACCGACGACCTGATGCGCACCAGCGTGCCGAGTATCTTCGCCATCGGCGACGTGACGGGCAAGCTGATGTTGGCACACGTCGCACAGCGCCAAGGGGTGATAGCCGCAGAGGTGATTGCCGGGTTGCAGCCCGAGCCGATTGACTACGATTCGATTCCCCGCGCCACGTACACCGACCCGCCGATCGGCTCGCTCGGTTTGACGGTGGCGCAGGCAAGGGACGCGGGGTATGACGTCAAGGTGTCGCGGTTCCCGTTCGCAGCGAACGGCAAGGCACAGGGCCTGGGGGAGCCGGGCGGTTTTGCGCTGCTTGTGGCCGACGCGACGCATCACGAGATACTCGGCGCGCATCTGATCGGTGCGGACGCCACAGAGCTACTGCCGGAATTGGTGTTGGCCAAGACGTGGGACTTGACGGCCGAAGAGGTTGGCGTCACCGTCCATGCTCACCCGACATTGTCGGAGGTTGTCAAGGGGGCGGCCGAGGGCATCGTCGGGCATGCCATCGATCTCTAGCGCGCTAGTTGCCCAGCTCCGTGCCGACCTTTCGCGCGGTCGCTACCCATTCGTGGTCGGGTGGAACCAGCTTGGTCTTTCCCGCGACGTCTTCCAGCGGGACGGGCTCTGTGCTATCGCCTCGGGCAGCCACGAGGTAGCCGAATTGGCCGTCCGCCACCATGTCGGCGGCTGCGGCGCCTAGGCGCGTCGCCAGCAGACGGTCGGCGGCGCAGGGGGTTCCGCCGCGCTGAACATAGCCGAGTATCGTAACGCGCGATTCCAGGCCGGTGGCGGCTTCGAGTTCGCGGGCCAGCTTGAAGGTGTGCTCGCGCTGGGAATCAGTGACGTTGGCGAGGTGGGCTTTGGCGGCGCGGCGTTCCTCCGGTGAGCGCGCCGAGTTGACCAGCAGGCTGGCGGCCTCCAGATCGGCTGAGTCGGACACGTCACGGGCACCCTCGGCCACCGCGACGACGCTGAACGTGCTGCCGCGGGCACTGCGGCCTTTGATGGCCTCAACGATGGAGCTGACGTCGTAGGGTATCTCCGGTATCAAGATGATGTCGGCCCCGCCGGCGATTCCGGCGCCCAGCGTCAACCATCCGGCCTTGTGGCCCATCAGTTCCGCCAAAATGATGCGATGGTGGCTGTGTGCGGTGGAGTGGAGGCGGTCGATGGCGTCCGTGGCGATCTCCATGGCCGTGGCGAACCCGAACGAGACGTCCGTGCCGGCGACGTCGTTGTCAATCGTTTTGGGCAGCACCAGGACGTTGAGGCCGGCGTCGGCGAGCCGCTTGGCGTTCTTGGCGGTGCCGCCGCCACCCAGCATCACTAGGGCGTCCAGGTCGTTCTTCTGGTAGTTCTGGATGACGGTGGAAGTCATGTCGCGGGGCTCACCGTCGACCATGTACTTTTGCACCTTGTCGCGGCTGGTGCCAAGTATCGTGCCGCCGACGGTAAGGATGCCCGACAGTGCCGCGCGGTCGAGCGCGATGCTCCGGTTTTCGACCAGGCCCTGGATGCCGTCACGGAAGCCGATGATCTCCCAGCCGTAGTGGCCCATGGACGTCTTGCCGAAGCCGCGGATCACCGCGTTTAGACCCGGCGCGTCGCCGCCTGCCGTCAAAATCCCGATGCGTTTGCTTTTCGCCATGACCTTAAGGCTAGTCCACGCCAACCGGTAGCATTACATGGGTGGCAATTGATGGCAACCGGCAAAAGGAGACGCAGCGCGCCGAGCTTCACCGCACGATCTGGCGTATCGCCAACGACCTGCGGGGCAGTGTTGACGGCTGGGATTTCAAGTCATACGTGCTGGGAATGCTGTTCTACCGGTTCATCTCCGAGAACCTGGCAGCCTATCTGAACAATGAGGTGGGCAAGGCGGGCGACCTGGCTTTCGACTATTCCCAGTTCAGCGACGCCGAGGCCGAACGCGGCCGGGCCGAGACTGTCCGTGAGCGGGGTTTCTTCATTTTGCCGTCGCAGTTGTTCGTCAATGTGCGGGCCAATGCCCGTCAGGACGTCAACCTGAACGAAACGTTGGAGGCCGTCTTCAACAGCATTGAGGCGTCGGCTCGGGGCACCGAGTCGGAGGACGATCTGAAGGGCCTGTTTGACGACCTGGATGTCAACTCGTCGAAGCTGGGCAACACCGTGGCGAAGCGCAACGAGAAGCTGGCAGGCCTGCTTGACGCCATTGGCGACCTTGACCTGGGGCAGGGTTTCCAGGAGAACACGATCGACGCCTTCGGTGACGCCTACGAGTATCTGATGACGATGTACGCCTCGTCGGCTGGCAAGTCCGGTGGTGAGTTCTTCACACCTCAGGAGGTTTCCGAGCTGCTGGCGCGCGTCACGGTGCTGGGCAGGACGAGCGTCAACAAGGTGTACGACCCGGCCTGCGGCTCGGGCTCGCTGCTGCTGAAGTTCGCCAAGCTGCTGGGCCGCGACAATGTGCGTCAGGGGTTCTTCGGGCAAGAGATCAACCTGACGACGTACAACCTGTGCCGCATCAACATGTTTTTGCACGACATCAACTACGAGTTGTTCGACATCGCGCTGGGGGACACGCTGACCGACCCGCAGCACTGGGACGACGAGCCATTCGAGGCCATCGTCTCGAACCCGCCGTACAGCATCCACTGGGCCGGAAGTGACGACCCGCTGCTGATAGACGACGAGCGCTTCTCACCGGCGGGCGTGCTGGCGCCGAAGTCGAAGGCCGATCTGGCTTTCGTCATGCATGCGCTGAACTGGTTGTCGGTGGACGGCACGGCCGCCATCGTCTCGTTCCCCGGCGTCATGTACCGGGGTGGCGCCGAGCAGAAGATTCGCAAGTACCTGGTTGACAACAACTTCGTGCAGGCGGTCATCCAATTGCCGCCGGACCTGTTTTTCGGTACGACGATCGCCACCTGCGTCCTGGTGTTGCGCAAGTCGAAGCCGGACGCGTCGGTGCTGTTCATCGATGCCTCGGCGCTGTTCACCCGCGTCGGCAACAAGAACAAGCTGACGGACGAGAACATCGACAAGGTGCTTTCCGCCTATGAGGCGCGGGTGGACGAGAAGCATTTCGCGTCGCTGGTGACCAACGACGCGCTTGGGGCCAACGGCTACAACCTGTCGGTGTCCAGCTATGTGGAGGCCGAAGACACACGTGAGGCCGTCGACATCAAGGCACTGAACGC
>WQYR01000044.1 GCA_009781145.1 Propionibacteriaceae bacterium
ATCAAAGCGAACACGCCGCGTCTGATGGCAGCCCGGGGCATGGAGGTCCACGTCCTGCCCGCTACGTCATCCTTCGAGGATATCGCGGCGCTGCAGCCGGACGGAGTGTTCTTCAGCAACGGTCCGGGCGACCCGGCGACCACCGACGATATCGTCAATCTGACCCGCCAGGTGCTTGACGCCAAGTTGCCGCTCTTCGGCATCTGCTTCGGCCACCAGGTATTCGGACGGGCGCTTGGGTTCGGCACCTACAAGCTGCAATTCGGGCACCACGGCATCAACCAGCCCGTCAAGGATGTGACCACGGGGCGGGTCGCGATCACGGCCCACAATCACGGTTTCGCAGTGGACGCCCCGCGCGGGGCAGCGACGCCAACTGCTTATGGCGACGTACAAGTCAGCCACCTTTGTCTAAACGATGACGTGGTCGAGGGGCTGGAACTGAGGCGTGACGGCAAGGCGGTGGCCTTTTCGGTGCAGTATCACCCAGAGGCGGCCGCCGGTCCGCACGACGCTGAGCACCTGTTCGACCGCTTCGCAATGTTGATGGAGGGGTCAAGCAATGCCTAGGCGCACAGACATCTCGTCCATCTTGGTGATCGGCTCGGGGCCGATCGTCATCGGCCAGGCCGCCGAGTTCGACTACTCTGGCACGCAGGCCTGCCGGGTGCTGCGGGCCGAGGGGTTCCGCGTCGTCTTGGTGAACTCGAACCCAGCCACCATCATGACAGACCCCGAGTTTGCCGACGCCACCTACATCGAGCCGATCACACCAGAAGTCTTGGAGCGCGTCATCGAGGCTGAGCGCCCAGACGCACTGCTGGCCACGCTAGGTGGTCAGACGGCGCTGAACGCGGCCGTTGCCTTGCACGAGCGCGGGGTGCTGCAGCGCTTCGGCGTCGAGTTGATCGGGGCGTCCATCGATGCAATCCAGCGCGGCGAAGATCGCGAGGCATTCAAGCAGATCGTCGAGAACATCCACGGCATCGAGGGCGGCGACCCAGAGGTGGCGCGGTCTTCCCTTTGCCACAGCGTCGACGAGGCTCTGACGGCGGCCGACGAGCTTGGCTTGCCGGTGGTGTTGCGTCCCAGCTTCACCATGGGTGGCCTGGGCAGCGGCATCGCTCGGACGCGGGACGAACTGGTGCAACTGGTAAGCGTCGGCCTTGAAGCCTCGCCCGTCACGCAGGTGCTGGTTGAGGAGTCGGTCATCGGCTGGAAGGAATACGAACTCGAAGTTATGCGCGACCGTGCCGACAACGTCGTCATCGTCTGCAGCATCGAAAACCTCGATCCGATGGGTGTGCATACCGGCGACTCGATCACAGTGGCACCCGCCATGACGCTGACGGACCGCGAGTACCAGCGTATGCGCGATGTGGCCATCGAAATCATCCGCGCCGTCGGGGTCGACACGGGCGGGTGCAACATCCAGTTTGCCGTCGATCCGAAAGACGGACGGCTGATCGTCATCGAGATGAACCCGCGCGTGTCGCGATCCAGTGCCCTGGCATCCAAGGCCACCGGCTTCCCGATCGCCAAGATCGCCGCCAAGGTGGCGGTCGGCTACACGCTGGACGAGATACCCAACGACATCACTGGCGAGACCCCGGCCAGCTTCGAACCAACGCTGGACTACGTTGTGGTCAAGGCTCCGCGGTTTGCCTTCGAAAAGTTCACGGCCGCCGACGACACGCTGACGACCCATATGCAGTCGGTTGGCGAGGCGATGGCAATCGGGCGGAATTTCACCGAGGCGCTCGGGAAGGCTTTGCGATCGCTGGAAGACCCATCGGCCCGTTTCGACTTTTCGGCCACACCAGGTGACGTGGAGGCGCTCTTGGCCGACGCGGCCCGTCCCCAGGCCTATCGGCTGCGCCTCGTTATGGAGGCACTTTGGGCCGGTGCCAGCATCGAACAGGCGCAGGCGGCCACTGGCATCGACCCCTGGTTCCTTGACCAGTTACGGTTGATCCTTGACGTCGCGGAGCAGGTCAAGGCGGCGCCGCTGTTGGACGCGGCGATGCTGCGCAAGGCCAAGAGCCATGGCCTGTCGGATCGTCAAGTCGGCCAGTTGCGGGGCATAACTGAGGCAGGGGTGCGTCAGTACCGGCACAACCTGGGGGTCCGTCCCGTCTTCAAGACGGTCGACACTTGTGCCGCCGAGTTCGCCGCTCGCACGCCCTACATGTACTCGACCTACGATCAGACAACCGAGGTGGCTCCGCGCACCAAACCGGCCGTCTTGATCCTCGGGTCAGGGCCGAACCGCATAGGCCAGGGCATCGAGTTCGACTACTCGTGCGTCCATGCCGCCATGGCGCTCAGCGAGGCCGGGTACGAGTCAGTCATGGTCAACTGCAACCCCGAGACCGTCTCAACCGACTACGACACCTCCGACAGGCTCTACTTCGAACCGCTGACACTGGAAGACGTGCTTGAGGTGTACGAGGCCGAGTGTGCGGCCGGACCGGTGGAAGGAGTTTTTGTCCAGCTTGGTGGGCAAACGCCCTTGCGGCTGGCCCAAGGCCTGAAGGACGCCGGCGTCAAGATCATCGGAACCAGCCCCGAGGCCATTGACCTGGCCGAGGAGCGCGGCGCCTTCGGCCAGGTGTTGGCGAAGGCGAACTTGGCGTCTCCGCGTCATGGCATGGCCGAGTCATACGAGCAGGCCCGCGCCATCGCCGCCGACATCGGCTACCCGGTGCTGGCCCGCCCCAGCTATGTGCTGGGTGGGCGGGGCATGGAAATCGTCGAGGACGATGAGGCGTTGAGCGCCTACATCGAGGCGTCCACCCTGATCAGCCATGAGCGCCCCGTTCTGATTGACCATTTCCTGGACGACGCCGTGGAGCTCGACGTCGACGCGCTTTTCGATGGTGAGGACCTTTACGTCGGTGGTGTCATGGAGCACATCGAGGAGGCCGGCGTTCACTCCGGTGACTCGGCATGCTCGTTGCCGCCTTTGACGCTGGGCGTTGAAGTCATCGATGAGTTACGGCGGGCCACCCGGGCGGTGGCCGAAGGCGTGGGCGTACGCGGGCTGATCAACATTCAGTACGCCCTTGTGGGCGACCAGGTTTACGTCCTTGAAGCCAACCCACGTGCCTCGCGCACAGTGCCATTCGTCTCCAAGGCCACCAACACGCAACTGGCAAAGGCGGCCGCCTTGATCATGGCCGGGCAGTCGATCGCCCAACTGCGCGAGGCTGGCAAGCTGCGGCGCAGCGGCGACGGCGCTGATTTGGTGCCCGGCCTGCCGATCTGCGTCAAGGAGGCAGTGCTTCCCTCGAATCGCTTCCGCAACGCTCAGGGCCGTCTCGTCGATGAGGTGCTGGGGCCCGAGATGCGCTCGACGGGTGAGGTGATGGGCGTCGATACCACCTTCGAAGTGGCTTTCGCGAAGACCCAGATCGGCGTTTATGGCAGTTGGCCGACTGGTGGCAATGCCTTCGTGTCGGTAGCCAATCGCGACAAGCGGCACGCCATATTTGCGCTGAAACGCTTGGCGGAACTGGGCTTCACGCTTTGGGCGACGCAAGGCACGGCCAACATGCTGTCGTTGCACGGTCTGGACGTCAAGCTTGTCCGCAAGGTGTCGGACGACTCACACACCAAGGACGACATACCCGACGCGCCGCAACTGATCGCCTCGGGACGGCTGGATCTGATCATCAACACCCCAAGTGGGCACACAGCGCAAGGGTCACCCCGGGCGGACGGCAACCTGATCAGGGCAACTGCCAACGCGTTGGGCGTGCCGGCCATCACGACCGTGCAGGGCCTGGAGGCGGCCGTGGCTGCCATAGCGGCGCTGCAGGAGCGCCCCCTGGCCGTCAAACCGCTGCAAGCCTGGGCGACAGTCACCGACCAGGCCACCCAATGATCAGCTGGGACGAAGCCAGCACAAGACTTCTGCTGCAGGGCTACACGCGCCTGCTGCGACCGGTGCTGTACCAGGTCGACGCTGAAACGATTCACAAAGCAACGATTGACGTTCTCGGTCGCTTGCCCGGGCCGGCCTTGGCCGTCCTGAAAGGCATTGTCGGCGCGGCGAGGCAGCCCGTCACTGTTGCGGGCATCGACTTTCCGGGACGGGTCGGTCTGGCGGCCGGGCAGGACAAGGACGGCGTTGCCGCCCGCGCGTGGGCCAGCCTGGGTTTCGGCTTTGCCGAACTGGGCACCGTGACGGCGCAGGCCCAGCCCGGTAACCCGGCGCCACGGCTTTTTCGGGTGCCCGAGTTGAAGGCATTCATTAACCGAATGGGCTTCAACAACGCGGGCGCGGCGGCCTTGGCCACCAGGCTGGAAGCATTGGGCGTCGAACGGTGCAACGGCCGTTTGGGTCTGCCGATCGGCGTGTCCATCGGCAAGACGAAGGTGGTGCCAGTGGAGGATGCCATCGCCGACTATCTGGCCTCTTTCGATGCCGTGGCGCCATTTGCCGACTATGTGGCCGTCAACGTTTCCAGTCCGAACACCCCGGGGTTGCGCAACCTTCAAGCGGCCGACGAGTTGGCCCGTCTGACGAGTGCCTTGACGGATCGGGCGGCTCAGTTAGCTGCGAACCCGGTGCCCATCTTCGTCAAAGTGGCGCCCGACCTCAGCGATGACGCGCTGCTTGAGGTCGTCCGAGTCTGCGAAAGCACCGGCGTGTCCGGTCTCATCGCCGTCAACACAACGACCTCGCGCCCACTGCCTGAACTGCTCGATCCCGCTCTCGCGCCCGTGCTGTCGCAAGACGGCGGGTTGTCAGGTGGCCCGCTGACGTCAACGGCCCGCCAGACGGTCACGCTGCTGGCCGGCGCGACGAGACTGCCAATCATTGCCTCCGGTGGCATTATGACGCCGGGCGATGCCCAGGCGCTGTTCGATGTCGGCGCTGTGTTGGTGCAGGTGCTGTCGGGTTTCATCTATTCCGGCCCCGCTCTCACGCGTGGCATCAACCGTTTGACCGTTGCTGATCGGAGGCACCATGGGTGAGCCATTTGCGAAGCGTCTGGACGCGATAACCGCCACCAGAGGCAAACTGTGCGTCGGTGTCGATCCGCACCCGGCGTCTGTTGCTGCCTGGGGCTTGCCTGATGACATCGCCGGCCTGGAGAAGTTCAGCCGTGGTTTGGTGGCCGCGTTGGCAGACGATGTGGCCTGCTTCAAACCGCAATCGGCGTTCTTCGAGGCCTTCGGCCCGGCGGGGTTGACGGTGCTGGCGGCCGTCCTTCGCGACATCGCCGACGCCGGGGCGATCTCGATCCTTGACGTCAAGCGGGGCGACATCGGCTCCACGATGGACGCCTACGCGCGAGCCTATCTGGCCGATGGCGCACCACTGGCCGCGGACGCCATCACCGTCAGTCCCTTCCAGGGCTTCGGCTCACTTTCACCCGCAATCGACCTCGCCAAAGCCACGGGGCGCGGCGTGTTCGTCCTAGCCAGGACCTCAAACACGGAAGGTGAGGCGGTGCAACTGGCGGCGGCTTACGATGGCCCGAACCAATCGTCGATTGACTCACCGAACGTCGGCAGTCTTATCGCCAGCCAGGCAGCCGACGCCAACAAGGCGGCCGGAACGCCGCTCGTCGGCCTGGTGATCGGTGCGACCTTGAACGTGCTCGACATCAACCTGCAGGACTTTGATGGTTGGGTTTTGGCGCCTGGAATCGGGGCCCAGGGTGGCACCATGGAGCACTTGCGAGGGCTGTTTGCGGGGCACCCTGACGCTTGGCCCCGTGTGCTTCCCACGGTCAGCCGGTCGGTGGCCGATGCCGGGCCTGATCAGGTTTCCCTAAAAAAGGTGGCCCATTCGCTTCTGCAATGGCCAGTCTTCTAGTATATTTAGGTGGTTGTCGGCTAACGCCGAGTACGTCAAAAGAGAGAAAGTGACCAGTCGTGGCAATTCCGAAGCTGTCCGAACAAGAGTTGCAAGCCGCCCGCAAAGCCGCCACCGAGGCTCGCCGTACCCGAGCACTTTTCAAGAACCGCCTGCGTGCTGGTGAATTGAGCATTGGTGATGCGCTTGACCAGGCGTCAAAGGACGATGTCTTGGCCCATGTCAAGGTGATCGACTTGCTGAAGACACAGCGCCGCATCGGCCAGATCCGGGCCGAGGAGATCATGGGCAAGCTGTCCATCGCGCCGACGCGCCGGCTGCGCGGCCTGGGCAAGCACCAGATCGATGGCATCATCGAGGAATTCCGCTGATCGCCAAGGCCAACGGTCAACTGGTCGTCATTGCTGGCCCAAGCGGGGTCGGCAAGGGCACCGTGTTGGCAGGGCTGCGTAGGCGGTATCCGGCGGTGCTGTTATCGGTCTCGGCCACCACGCGTCCGCCGCGCGTGGGCGAGGTTGATGGCGTCAGCTATCACTTCGTCACCGATGATCAGTTCGACACGCTGGTGGCCTCTGATGGGCTGCTGGAGTGGGCCGAGTATGCCGGCACGCGTTACGGCACGCCACGCCAGCCCGTGCTCGACGCTCTAGCCAAGGGCGAGACGATGCTGCTGGAGATCGATCTGGTTGGGGCTCGTCAAATCCGCGCCAGCTTTCCGGATGCCCTCCAAGTGTTCATCGCGCCGCCGTCATGGCAAGAGCTGGAGCGCCGCCTGCGGGACCGTGGCGCCGAAAATGAAACCCAAATGGCTGATCGCCTGGCGCGCGCGAAGGACGAACTGGCAGCCGAGGGGGAGTTTGACGCCGTGATCATCAATGACGACGTCGATGAAGCTGTAGACAAACTGGTAGAATTGCTCGGTCTGGGAGGCCGCGCACTCAATAGGAAAGGCAACTTGTGACCACACAAACCGAGGGCATCACCAATCCGCCCATTGACGACCTGCTGGAGCATGTCGATTCCAAGTATCGTCTGGTGCTGTTCGCCGCCAAGCGAGCACGCCAAATCAACGCCTATTACGCACAATTGGGCGAGGGGCTGCTGGAGAACGTCGGCCCGCTGGTCGAGAGCGTCCCGCAGGAGAAGCCGTTGTCGATCGCGCTGCGCGAGATCAACGAGGGCTTGCTGGTGTGCGAGCAGGTCGACCCAGATGCGCCGCTGCCGGCTGCGCTGCACGCGGTAGCCGACCCGCAGTTCAGTTTTGGCGACGACACCTTCGGTGATCTTGGCGAGGACTTGGTGTAGGTCTTGTTCACGTCCGAGTCCGTCACGGAGGGGCATCCGGATAAGGTTGCTGACGCGATCTCTGATGCCGTCCTCGACGCCATGCTGCGCGACGATCCAAAGTCGCATTGCGCCATCGAGACCATGGTTGCCAATGGGGTGGTCCTGGTGGCTGGTGAGGCGACGACGGAGTCCTATGTCGATGTTGCAACCCTGGTGCGTCAGACCTTGATTGGCATCGGCTATGACGACCCGCGCCGCGGCCTTGACGGCGGTTCTTGTGGCGTCCTTGTGGCGGTGAACAACCAGTCACCCGATATTGCCATGGGTGTGAGCGCGTCGTGGGAGTCGCGGCACGGCCAGGTGGTTGATGATTTCGACCGTCAGGGCGCAGGTGACCAGGGTTTGATGTTCGGTTTTGCCTGCAACGAGACGCCGGCTCTCATGCCTTTGCCGATTGACCTGGCGCATCGGCTGTCGGAGCGCCTTGCGGCGGTACGTCACGAAGGCATCTTGGCTTACCTGCGCCCGGACGGCAAGACGCAGGTGACGATTGACTACGACGACCAAATGCGCCCGCGGGCGGTTGACACAATCGTCGTGTCGGCTCAGCATGATGATGACATCGCTTTTGAAAAGATTGAAGACGACTTGCGGCGCGAGGTTGTCGCCCCAGTGCTGGCGCGCTATGACGTCAACGGGTCACACGCGAACCTGCTAGTCAACCCGACGGGGCGGTTCGTGATCGGCGGACCACTGGCCGATTCCGGCCTGACAGGGCGAAAGATCATCGTTGACACATATGGTGGCATGGCCCGCCATGGTGGGGGAGCATTTTCCGGCAAGGACCCATCGAAGGTCGATCGCTCGGCGTCCTACGCCTTGCGCTGGGTCGCAAAGAACGTGGTGGCCGCGGGCCTGGCAACCCGCTGCGAAGTCCAGGCGGCATACGCGATCGGCCGGGCTCACCCGGTCAGTTTGGACGTCAACACGTCAGGGACGGGTATCGTTCCGGACCACCGGATTTCACAGGCGATCAGCGCCGTCTTCGATCTTCGGCCGGCCGCCATTATCGAGCGTTTGGATCTGACCAAGCCCATCTATGCCCGCACCACCAACTATGGCCACTTCGGCCGAGATGGGTTCACCTGGGAGCGTACCGACATGGCAGCCGAGCTGACCGCATCCGTCTAGCTCTGCCGCGTTTGGCTCGTCATCCTGCGCGGAGTCGCTTGTCATCCTGCGCGGAGTCGCAGGATCAACGTCGGCGCCATCGGCTATCGTTTGTTCCATGAGTGACGGCGCAGCGTTGGCCAGGGTGGCCGTCGACTTGCCGCTGCCGCACCTCGATCGTTTCTTTGACTACTCGGTGCCCGAGCCGATGGAGGCCGACGCTGCCGTGGGTTCCCGTGTGCGCGTGCGGTTCGCGGGACGTGCCTGCAACGGCTTTATCATCGAGCGCCCGACAAGCACAGAGGTGACGGGACGGTTGTCGCCGCTGACGAAGGTTGTCTCGCCCGAGCCCGTGCTGCTGCCGGACCAGGTGAGGTTGATCCGGGCTGTGGCCGACCATTATGCCGGCACTTTCGCCGATGTGGCTCGCCTGGCGGTGGCGCCGCGGCACGCGGCCACAGAGTCGGGCGCGTCGGCCGTCTGGCCAGCTCCGATGGGCGCCATGCCGCCGGGTGGCCTGAGGGCGATACCAGCGGGGGAGTCGTGGTTGCATGGGGTGCAGTCTGGCCGCCCACTGCGCGGCTTTTGGGCGGTGGCTCCGGGTTGGCGAGGTGACGACGACTGGCGTCGTGGCGTTGTCCAGGCCGTTCAGGCGGCATTGTTGGCAGGCAAAGGCGCCATTGTTGTGGTGCCGGACGCTGCGGCCATGCAGGCGGGCTTTTTGGCCCTTTCGAGGGCATTGGGTGATGGCTGCGTTGCCCGTCTTCACGCCCAGATGGGCCCGGCCCGCCGATACCACGACTATCTGGCACTGTCGCGGGGCCAATCACGGGTGGTTGTCGGCACGCGCTCGGCGGTTTTCGCGCCAGTGCACAATCTTGGGTTGATCGTGCTGGTGGACGACGGCAACGACGCCTACGCTGAGCCTCGCGCGCCCTACCCGCACACGCGAACGGTGGCAGCGCTCAGGGCGTCTGGCACGCCTGGTGAAAATGACGGCTGCGCCCTGCTGCTGGCGGGCTCCGCGCGAAGCTGCGAGGCGCAGCGGTGGGTCGAAAGAGGCTGGCTAGGCGTCATCGAGGACGAACCGAAGGTCCGACGGGCCAGCTCACCAGCCATGCGGTCAGTGCCAGAAGTGGCTTCCGCCGCCCATTTGCCCGTTGAAGCGGCGCAGACCATACGAGCTGGGTTGAGCGCCGGTCCGGTGCTGGTGCAGGTGCCCCGCGCGGGCTATCTCGTGGCGCTGGCCTGCCAGAAGTGCCGCACACCGGTGAGGTGCCCGGTATGCAACGGGCCGGTGGCCGCCGAGAAAGGCGGGGACGGCGGCCGAAGGTTGGTCTGCCGCTGGTGCGGGCGTACCTCCGTCGGCTGGCGCTGTGCCGTCTGCGGGGGAACAACATTGCGCGCACCGGTTATCGGCTCGGGGCGCACAGCCGAGGAGCTTGGGAGGGCGTTCCCAGGCTTCCGCGTGATCGACTCATCGGGCGATCACATCGTCGAATCGGTGAGCGAACAGCCGGCTCTGGTGGTGGCCACCCCTGGTGCCGAACCCTTTCCGGCGGCGGGCTACGCGGCGGCCGTATTTTTGGATGCGGATCTGATGCTGAGCAGGGCCGATATGAGATCTGGCGAGGAGGCTGTCCGTCGATGGCTCAATGCCGTCTCGTTGGTGCGTCAGGGCCAGCAGGGTGGCACGGTGTGCATCGTCGGGGACGCCCACGCACCGGCTGTGCAAGCCGTGCTGCGGGCCGACGCGGCCGGCTTCGCAACCCGAGAGCTGGCCGACCGCACAGCCGCAGGGCTGCCACCGGCCACTTTGTTCGTCGAAGCGACGGGGGACCCGGCGGCATTGGGCGACTTCGCGGCCGCGTTGGAAACGCCGTTGCCGGGCGACTCATTCGGTCCGGTGGAAGCTGCGTCGACAGATGGACAGCCCCGGCAGCGAATGCTGTGGCGGTGTGACTTGGTCGATGCGCCCGCGCTTGTGGGGGCCATCAAGGCGGCAATGGCCAGACGCTCGGCGGCAAAGGCACCAGGTGTGGTGCGGGTGCAAGTCGACCCGGATGAGATGGGCTAGATGACGCCTCGGGCAGACAGTCGTATGAGGATGATGACGCCCGTGACAACTATGATGATGGCGGCCCGGAACCACCACTGCCACCAGAACGGGTGATCGTTGCCGCCCGGCCACCAAATGGACGGCTTGTGCCCGCCGGCGGTATCGACAATGCCGTCCGCTGGCGGGACGGGGCCAGTGAAGACGTCCGCTGCGGTCGCGGCGGTGGTGCGCTCAGTCCAGCGGGAGCCGTCCCACCAGCGCAACAGTGAAGAATCCTGTGAGTCGGGGTACCACCCGGAGGGGAAACTAGCCATGGCTAAACTCTAGACCGTTTCAAGGCGTAGACTCATGACGTTTTCTGGCTTGGGCAAGGGATTTCGATAAGGGGAAGGGTGAAGTGGCGGACAATTCAGACTCACTGGCACCGGCGACGGCTACTCGCCGACCATGGCTGATTGGGGTCGTCGTCGCGCTGATCGTGATAATTGCTGTTGTCGTGTTGGCAGTTGTTCGTCCGTGGCAGACCGGCGCAACATCTGGGCAAACCAGGACGTTCGTCATCCCCTCGGGGGCCATGGAGAACACGCTGCAAACCGGCGACATTATCAAGGTATCGGAGGGCACGCAGTTTCAGCGCGGAGATATTGTTGTGTTCTCAGACCCCGGTGGGTGGCTGGCGGCACCCACGTCCCCTGACCAGCAGTATCTGGTCAAGCGTGTCATTGGGCTGCCTGGCGATCGTGTCGTCTGCTGCTCAAATGGGCACTTAACCATCAACGGCATTCTGATCGACGAGAATTCTTACCTCAAGGAGCCGTCTTTGCCGGCGTCGGCATTCCAGTTCGACGTCACCGTTCCGGCCGGACGCTTCTTCGTGCTGGGGGACAACCGCAATGCCTCGGCTGATTCGCGTTGGCACCTTTGCGAAACCAGTCCTGATGGACTTGGCATGAGCGGATTCATTCCGATGCCAGATATAGTGGGCCCCGTTCAAGCCGTGTTGTCGCCCCTCAAAAACGCCAGGAGTCTTGCCACGCCAACCTCTGTGTTCGCCGAAGTTCCATCGGGTGTCGACCCGCCGCCCACGGTAGCCAGGGTGGTGGTGGGAGTCGATGGCCCCAATGGTGTTTGCCATACCTAGCGGTCGTCTGCTTTGGCATGCGGCTGGATAGACTGGCTCGTGTGCTGATCGAGTCTTTGGTCGTCGGCCCTTGGGCCACCAATTGTTATCTTGTGGCGGCTGACGGCTCATCCCAGGTTGTCGTCATCGACCCTGGCGTGGACGCCGCAAGCCGGGTGCGGCGCGTCCTGAGCGAGCGGGGTTGGGCCCTGGCTGGCGTGATCGCCACGCATGGGCACGTCGACCATATCGGCGACGCCGCGCGGCTGGCGAACGAGGTCGGGGTGCCGATGTGGATGCACAGTGCCGACGACTACATGCTGTTGAAGCCGTCATCCGGCCTTGGCCCAGGTTCGCGGGGCATGATGCAGGCGTTGTACCAGGACAGGCTGCCCGCACCGCAAAAGCGCGTCGATTTGGCTGACACTACGTCCATCGATGTCGCCGGGCTGTATTTCGACGTCCTTTCGGCCCCCGGGCACACCCCAGGCTGCGTCATCCTGACGGCCGCCACAGACGACGGCCCGATCGCCTGGACAGGCGACGTCGTCTTCGATGGCTCGATCGGGCGCACAGACCTGCCCGGCGGCGACCTAGCCGCAATGTCGCGAACACTGCGCAGTGTTGTGCTGCCACTGGACGATGCGATGCGCCTGCTTCCCGGTCACGGACCGGCCACGACGATGCGTCGCGAGCGGTTTGGTAACCCCTACTTGGAGATGCCGGCAGAGGCCTGACGGCGCCTCCGGCGACGAGCTTCGTGAATCACGTAGAATTGATCCTTGGGCCTCATGCCGTCTACGTGTTGGCCCTTGAGGAGGCATCATGATCCGCACACAAGGCGCTGGTGCGCTGCGCACCGCTGACATCGGGCGCACCGTCACATTAGCTGGCTGGGTGGACGCCCGGCGTGACCACGGCGGCGTAGTTTTCATCGACTTGCGGGATGCCTCCGGCGTGTCGCAGTGCGTTTTCCGCGAAGACTTGGTCGAGAAACTGGGCGCCCACAAGCTTCGCAACGAGTTTTGCGTCGCCGTCACAGGGCCTGTCGAGGCCCGCTCGGAGGACACCGTCAACCCGAAGATGCCGACCGGGCAGGTCGAGGTTGGCGTCACGTCGTTGGAGATTCTCAATCCGTCCATTCCGCTGCCGTTCCCGATTGAGGATCGCGTGACGGCTAGTGAGGACGTCCGGTTCCGCTACCGCTATCTGGACCTGCGCCGCCCGTCCCAGGCCCACAACCTGCGGCTGCGCGCGAAGGTCAACCAGGTTCTGCGCCGTACCCTTGACGACCACAGCTTCGTTGAGATCGAGACACCGACGCTGACGCGCTCAACGCCTGGCGGCGCCCGCGACTTCCTGGTGCCGGCAAGGCTCAGCCCCGGCAACTGGTATGCCCTGCCGCAAAGCCCGCAGCTATTCAAGCAGCTTTTGATGGTGGCCGGCATGGAGCGCTACTACCAGATCGCCCGCTGCTACCGGGACGAGGATTTCCG
>WQYR01000045.1 GCA_009781145.1 Propionibacteriaceae bacterium
CACCTCCCTGTTCGGCGGCGTCGGCACCGTGTTCGGCACCGTCATCGGCTTGTTGATCCCCGTAACACTGAGTAACGGTTTCGTCATCATCAGCGTGCCGCCATTCTGGCAGCAAGTTGTGGTTGGTGCGTTCCTCATCGTGGCTGTCTATTTGGATCAGGCCAGACATGCTTCCGCGGGTCGCCTTGGCGCGCGAAAGAAAAAACCGACTAGTTCCCCGAGAGGAGATAGGAAATGCACAAGAAAACATTGATGGCGATACTGGGTGTCGTGCTCGCATTCGCTTTGACGGCGTGCTCTGGCGGCGCAGGCAGCTCATCAACCCCAAGCGCCTCCGGCGGAGACGCCGGTGATAGCGCAACAGCCACTGCTGCCCAACTCAACATCACTTTCGTCAAGGGCGTACTTGGCGATCCCTTCTACACCACAATGGAGTGCGGTATTCGCGACGCGGCTGCCAAAGCCGGCAACGTCACGTTAGACGTGCAAGGCCCGACGAAATGGGATGCGTCCGTCCAGGAGCCAATCCTGGCTGCCGTTGTGGCGAAGAAGCCAGATGCGCTCATCTTCGTCCCTGTCGATTCGACTGCGCTTCAGGCGCCACTTCAACAGGCTGCGGCCGGCGGGCTAAAGATTGGACTTGTCGATGAAACTGTTGACGACCCGTCGTTTGCCTTCACCCAGGTGTCTTCCGATAACGTTGGTGGCGGCGCGAAAGCCTTCCAGGCGGTGAAGCAGCTGGTGCCAGATGGTGGCAAGGTGATGGTTCTTTCGACGATGCCAGGTGTTCCAACGGTTGACCAGCGGCAGCAGGGCTTTGAGGACGCCGTTAAGGCCGATCCGAACTACGATTACGTAGGCGTTCAGTATGATCAGGATGACGCGTCGAAAGCGGCCAGTGTTGTCACCGCGATGCTGCAGAAGTACCCTGACCTAAAGGCCATATTTGCAACGAACGTGTACAGCGCCGAAGGTGCAGCGACTGGCCTAAAGCAGGCGAACAAGGCCGATCAGGTGAAGATTGTCGGCTATGATGCCAGCCCTGATGAGGTGAAGGCACTTCAGGAAGGCAGTGTTCAGGCTCTCATCGCGCAGCAGCCCTTTGTTGAGGGTCAACAAGTGCTTGAGCAAGCCGTCAAGGCGGCCACTGGGCAGACGACCACACCCACGATTCAAACCAGCACGACGATCATCACCAAGGACATGCTTGGGACACCGGCGGGCGACGCTGCGGTCTACGTTTCGTCTTGCTCCTGATATTGACACATTGAACGCTTGAGACCGTTCGCGAGGTCAGGCCTTCTGGTGAAGTGAAGCGAACCGGAAAGTCTGACCTCAAGGTCATCGGCGGTCCCGCTCACCGGTTTCGTCGTCCTGATCGCCCGCGTTTCCGGGCGTCAGGTGCCTGGGCACGGCGTGCAGGTTCGCTTGCATGTGCCACCCGATCAGGTGCACGTATTTAACACAACGACCACCGAGCGTATAAGCTAGGAGGCACAAGAACGTTCAGAGGCCGATCAGGGGACTCTGACTCACAGGCGGGACGATGCCGGGGGGGCATTGTCCCGCCTGTGACCATTTCTAGGGACAAGCTTTGTGGAAGCAAAAAGAGTTGGCTCTGGGCCAGCCACAAGGCAGACTTGAACCATGCCGCGCTTTGTCTCACTTCGTCCCGACGCCGCGCTGATACCGCTGCCTTGGGCCACCCCACTGGAGGCCTGGCCCGACGACCTCCTGGTGGCGTTGCCGCGCGGCTTGTCGCGTCACGTGGTGCGGTTCATTGGAGTGGGGGAGGCCATTTACGCTGCCAAGGAAATCAACGGCGACATCGCCCGCCACGAGTTCCAGATGCTGACCGACCTCAACCGTCTGGGCCAGCCGGCTGTCGAGCCTGTCGGCATCGTCACCGATCGGGTTGACGACGACGGCTTTCCGCTGGACGACGTGTTGCTGACTCAGCACCTGCAGTTCGCCCTGCCATACCGGTCGCTGTTCACCCGCGGCATCCGCCACGACACCGTCCTGCGCCTGCTGGACGCCCTGGTCGTTCTGGTGGTGCGTCTTCACCTCGTAGGCTTCATGTGGGGCGATATCACCTTGTCAAACGTCCTCTTCCGCAGGGACGCCGAAACCTTCTCGGCGTACCTGGTGGACGCCGAAACCGGCGAACTGCACCCGCATCTCAGCAAGGGGCAGCGCCGCCACGACATCGCCAACGGCATGACGAACATCTACGGCGATTTCCTCGACCTGAAGGCCGGCGGCGGGCTCGACTCGTCCCTCGACCCCGGCAACCTGGTCAAGCTGATTGAGGCGCGCTACAACGAACTGTGGGCCGAACTGACCGTCACCGAGGAGTTCTCCGGCACAGATCTGGGACGCATCGAGAACCGCGTCCGTCGGCTAAACGCGCTGGGGTTCGACGTCGCCGAGCTTGACGTCGATGCCTCACCCGGTGACCGCATCAGAATCCGGCCCGTGGTTGTCGAGCCGGGGCACCATTCGCGTCGTCTCATGCGCTTGACGGGTCTTGATACCGAGGAGAACCAGGCCCGCCGTCTGCTCAGCGACTTGGATCGCTACCGCGCCCGGGCTGGTCTGCAACACACGGACGAGTCGATCGCCGCTCACCGCTGGCTGACGCGCGTGTTCGAGCCCGTCCTTGCTGCCATTCCGCCCGAGTTGCAGGACAAGCGTGAAAGCGCCCAGCTTTACCACGAACTGCTGGACTACCGGTGGTTCCAGTCGCAGCGCGAACGCCGCGACGTGCCCTTGGACGAGGCCCTGCCCGGCTACATCAACGATGTGCTGAAGCGACTGCCCGACGAGGTGTTGCCCTCGGCCCTCGCGCCCACCGACCAGCAACATGACGACGAAGAGCCCATGCCGGAAGATCCGTGGGACATCGCCCTGGAGTCGGTGCCGTCGGTGTCCACGCTTGATCGCGCGACGCTGTTGGCGCGTAGCAAGGCCTGATGCCTGCTGCTTTTTGACGATAGCCATCGGATCGTCGTCCCAGTTTTTGGCTTCGTCTTGATAATCATCTGTCAGGTCGATACGATTACAGCCATGTTCGGCCAAGTTTGCAGAATTTCGGGCACAAACGGTCATGTTGGCAACTGAGCGCCAATCTCGCCTTTTGGAGCTGCTGGCGGCGTCCCGCTTCGCCAGCACAGACGACCTTGCCACGGAGCTGGGTGCGTCCATCGAGACGATCCGTCGCGACATCAGAGTGTTGGACCAACGCCAAGCCCTCCATCGCATCCGGGGAGGCGCCGTGGCGACACCGTCAGTGGTCGACGAGGCACTATTCAACGATCGGCGCTTGATGCATGTCGACGAAAAGATGACCATAGCCAATCTGGCGGCCGGGCTGCTCAGCACAGGCCAGACCGTCTTCCTGGATCTCGGCACAACAGCGGTTCAAGTGGCCAGAGCAATGGCCATGTCGTTTTCCGGCACAGTGGCCACCACGTCCTTGCAGGTGGCTGACGTCCTGGCCAGATGCCCCGCGATCGACGTCCTGGTGTGCGGCGGACGGGTGCGAGGTGGTGACCTGGGGTGTTGGGGCGCCCAGGCGGTTGACTTCTTCAAGGACGTCCACGCCGATGTGGCTTTCATCGGGTCAGGCGGCCTCGATTTCCAGTCCGGCCTGACGGACTTCCACCTGGACGAAGTACCCACAAAGCGGCAGATGATCGCGAGCGCGCGCTGCGCTTACGTCCTGGCCGACTCCAGCAAGTTTGGCGTCACCGCACCATACGCGGTGTGTGCACTCGACCAAATCGACGGCGTGATCGCTGAAGTGTCGCCGCCGACCGAGCTACAAGAAGCCCTGACGAGGGGAGGCGCGCACATCATTTTCTAGCCTGGGGCCGAACAGCATCGTTCGCGGCTCCACCATTGCGATCGGACGGAATCAACGAAGTCATCCGACCAACGATCAAGTTTCCATCAAACTGAAAGTCAAACTTATATGAGTAATCCTAAACCGCCTGCTACGGGTGCGGCCGAAGGCGACCGCGACACGCAAATCAACAAGGCCGGCTACACCCGGCAGTTCGACCGGACAATTGGCAAGTTCGGTTCTTTCGCCATTTCGTTTTCCCAAATATCTATCACAACTGGCTTGTTCTCAACGTTCGGAGTGGTGTTGGGCTATGGCGGCCCGGCCGGCATTTGGACCTGGCCGATTGTGACGATCGGCACCATCTTGGTGGCGTTGGTCTATGGAATGTTGGCAAGCCGAGTGCCGTTGTCCGGTTTCAGCTATCAATGGGCAAGCCGTTTGGTGACACCAAAGCTGGGATGGTGGTACGGCTGGATTGGTTTCGCCTTCTTGACCTTGACCACCGTGTCCGTCGACTATGCACTGTCACAGGTGGCGCTGTTCCCGCTGTTCGGCTGGACTTACACACCGCTGTCGGGCGCCATCTGCACGTCCGTGTTGATGCTGGTGCAACTGGCTTTGATCATTTGGTCAACCCCGATCTTGACCCGAATCAACAACATGGCCGTGTGGGCTGAGTTGGTTGGCACGATCGGGTTGATCCTGCTCATCTTCGGAGCTGTGATCTTCGCACACAAGGGGGATTGGTCGAATCTGACTTCCACCGGCATCATTCCGACAGGCGGCTATTCCGCTTGGCTGGGGCCGTTCATGTTGTCTGCCTTGCTAGGTGCCTACACCCTCGTCGGCTGGGAGTCCGCTGCCAACCTGACGGAGGAGACCCACAACCCGAAGCAGGTGGTGCCGCGGGCCATGGTTCGTGCGCTGATCATCTCTGGTGTCGTCGGCATGTTCTTCCTGATGGCACTGTCGGTTGGTATTGGCAAGAACGTTGAGGCGATAACCGCGTCGAACTTCGCTGTTGCCGACATCATTACGCAGACGGTCGGCCCGGTCGTGACGCACATCATGCTCGTGGTTGTCTGCATTGCCATCTTCGCCTGCGGCCTGGTCATCATGACGTCCAACGGCCGCCTTGTTCACGCCATGGCTCGCGATGGCCGGATTCCGTTTGCCGAGACGTTCGCCAAGGTGCCCCGTCCAACCGGTGGCCCGGTGTGGGCGGCCGTGCTGGTGGCTGCCGTGTCAATCGGCGTGGTGGCGACTTTCGGTGCAAACGATAACGCGCTGCAAAACGTGTTGGCGGCTGGAACCCTCGTCCCGGCCATTGCCTACGCTGCGACCGTGGCGCTGTATCTCGCGACTCGACGCGGCTACAAGCGCAAGCCGGACGATTTCAACCTGGGCATCTGGGAATGGCCGGTGGTCATCGGGGCCTGCATTTGGCTGATCGTCGAGCTGTGCATCTTCATGATCCCGGCTGAATTCCGAACCGCGCAGCTTTACGCTGCTGGGGCTCTGGTGTTGGGCGGCATCATCTACTTCATTGTGTGGCTGCGCAGGCGCGAGTACCTCGGCCGGATGCCCAGCATGGAGGTGGATGACCTATGACCACAAGCGTTCTGGCCATCGACCAGGGAACCTCAAGCACTAAGGCCGTCGTGGTCGATGGTCAGGGCGCGGTCCGCGGTCTCGCCGAAGTTGGGTTGAGACCGCAATACAAGGCGGGGGGCTTGGTCGAACAAGACCCCCGCGAGCTGATGGACTCGGTGCGTCAGGCCGGCCGGGAGGCTCTGGACAAGGCAGGCATACCGGTGGACGGTGTTGCGCTGACCAACCAGGGCGAGACCGTGCTGGCCTGGGATCCGGCAACCGGCGAGCCGCTCACCACCATGTTGGTGTGGCAGGACGGGCGGGCAGCAACGGTCTGCAACCGCCTGGCTGACCAAGCCGACATGGTGGCGCAGCGCACCGGTCTAGTGCTCGACCCCTACTTCAGCGCACCCAAAATGGCGTGGCTGCGGGAAAACCAGACACGCGATGGTGTTGTCACCACGAGCGATTCGTGGATCATCCACCAGTTGAGCAGAGAGTTCGTGACCGACGCGGCTACCGCCGGCCGGTCATTGATCACCTGCCTCGACACCGCCGAATATGACACGGAATTGCTGGAGCTGTTCGGGTTGGGGGACGAGCGTCTGCCCGTCATCGTGCCGAACGACCAAGTGATCGGTACCACCAACACCTTCGGCCCGGACCTGCCGCTCGGCGGGTTGATTGTCGATCAACAGGGTGCACTTTTGGCCGAGCACTGCCTTGAGGCAGGCGAAGCCAAATGCACTTTCGGTACGGGGGCATTCTTCCTAACCAATCTGGGCCGTCAGCCGGCCCGGTCATCGAACGGACTGGTGTCGTGCGTGGCCTGGTCGGTGGATGGGCAGACCACCTACTGTTCCGATGGCCAGGTGCTGACGGCGGCTTCCGCAGTGCGATGGCTGCAGGACATAGGTTTGATCGCCGGGCCGGCTGACCTTGATCAGTTGTGGAAGGACGATACTGGAGGCGTGGTGTGCGTCCCAGCTTTGGCCGGTTTGGCCGCGCCATGGTGGCGTCCCGACGCCGGTGCCGTATGGCAGGGCATGACGTTGTCGACCAGTCGCGAGGACCTCGTCAGCGCCATGGTCCAGGGCCTCGCGGCTCAGGTTGCCGAGTTGTCGGACCTGGTGGCCAAGGACATGGGGCAGCCGCTGACCAGGCTGAGGGTTGACGGAGGGCTCACTCGAAGCCGTCGATTCATGCAGGCTGTGGCAGATCTGACGCAGCTGCCCATTGACGTCTATCCGTCGGCCCACGCAACGCCGCTCGGCGCGGCAGCGCTGATGCGCAAGGCGCTTGAGCCGGGGCTGACACTTCCCGACGCGATCGTCCAATGGGAAGCGTCGGACTGTTATGAACCAGCCTGGTCTACCGACCGGGCCGAGGAATTCCGTTCGACATGGCGGAGAGCTGTCGACGTATCGCTAGGAGATGGTGTCAAATGACACGTGATGTTGTGGTTATCGGGGCCGGCGTCGTTGGCGCGGCAATTGCCCGCGAGTTGTCTGGCTACAACCTGGAAGTGACGTTGATCGAGGCCAAGGGTGACGTGGGGGACGGCACATCGAAGGCCAATACTGCCATTTGTCATACCGGCTTCGACGCGTCCCCTGGGACGCTGGAATCGCGTCTGGTGCACAGTGGGCACCAGTTGCTGTGCGAGTACGCAAACCAAACCGGCATCCCGATCGACAAGGTCTCGGCCATGCTGGTGGCCTGGGACGACGAGCAACTCCAGGCCCTTCCCGGGCTCAAGGCCAAGGCCGAACAGAACGGGTATGACAAGGCGTATTTGATCAGCGCCGCCGCGACCTACGAAAAGGTGCCCGACCTGGGGCCTGGGGCCTTGGGTGCCCTGATCGTGCCGGACGAGTCGATCATCTGCCCGTGGAGCACACCGCTGGCCTTCGCCACCGAAGCAGTCAGCCGTGGCGCCGAGCTGATGCGAGACGCGGCAGTGACCGGGGTGGACGTCGGTCAGTCGACAACGCTGGTGCATACCACCAAAGGTGACGTGGAGACCCGTTGGGTCGTCAATGCCGCCGGCCTGGGTGGCGACACCATCGAGGCCATGTTCGGGTTCGACCGCTTCCATCTTCACCCCAGGCGCGGCGAGTTGCTCGTCTTTGACAAGCTTGCCCGTCCCAAAGTGCCGGTCATACTGTTGCCCGTGCCGTCCAAGATGGGCAAGGGCGTGCTTATCTCGCCGACCGTCTTCGGAAACGTCATGCTCGGCCCGACTGCCGAGGACATGACCGACCGCGAGGACACCGCCACCACGGCCGAAGGGTTCGATTTCATGGTCGACAAGGCGCGGCATCTGATGCCGACGCTGTTGGACGAGGAGGTCACGGCCGCCTACGCCGGCCTGCGTGCTGCCCACGACCAATCCGACTACGTGATTGAGGCGGACGCGGCAACACGGTATGCGGTGGCAGGGTGCATACGCTCGACGGGGTTGACGTCGTCGATGGCCGTTGCAGAGTATGTGGCGGACCTTCTAAAGCAGGCCGGTCTGGAGATGCATCGGAAGTCCGATGCCGAACTGCCTGAGCCGCCGAAGATGCCCCAAATCGGCGAGCAGGCGCAGCGTCCTTTCGAGGACGCCGATCTCATCGCGTCAGACCCGGCCTACGGACGGCTGGTTTGCTTCTGCGAGCGGGTGAGCGAGGGAGAAATCCGCGACGCACTGCACTCGGAGATCCCGGCTCGCGACCTGGGCGGGGTTCGTCGACGCACGCGAGCCCACAACGGTCGCTGCCAGGGTTTCTACTGCGGGGCCCATCTAACCGCAATCCTTCAGTCATCCGTACGTGAGGAGATCTGATGAATACCCATGTGCCAGTGGCAATTATCGGTGCCGGCCCTGCTGGCCTACAGGCGGCAGCCGTCTTGGCGCCACGGGTTGACGGCCCGGTGGTCGTCTTTGACAGGGAGGCGCAGGCTGGTGGCGTGCCCCGGCACTGCAACCATCCGGGGTACGGCATGAGGGACATGCGTCGCGTCATGACGGGCCCGGCCTACGCCCGCTCGCTGGTCAAGCTGGCCGATCGTGCCGGCGCCACGATCAAGACGTCGTCGATGGTGACGGACTGGGCTGACGATCACAGCTTCAACGTCACCTCGCCGAAGGGACGCGATACTGTCACCGCGGACGCGATCGTCATCGCGACGGGTGCGCGTGAGCGGCCGCGTGCCGCCCGGTGGGTGCCGGGTGATCGTCCGGCGGGCGTTTTCACCACCGGCGAGCTGCAGCAGGCGATCCATCTCGAGCACCAAAAGGTTGGCAGCCAGGCTGTGGTTGTCGGCAGCGAACTGGTTTCGTGGTCCGCGGTGCTGACGCTGCGAATGGGCGGTGTCAATACGGTGGCGATGGTGACGGAAAGCCCCCGTCCGGAGACATATGCGATGTTCACCTACCCGGGTTCGCTTGTGTTCGGGACGCCTTTGCATCGGTCCACGCGGGTCGTGCGTGTCATCGGGCGGCACCGCGTCAGCGGTGTCGAGGTCGAGCAACTGAGCACCGGTCGGCGCGCCGTCATACCTTGCGACACGGTGGTTTTCACCGGTGATTGGATACCGGACCACGAGTTGGTTCGTCGCGCGGGCATCGAGATTGACCCCGCTACCCTCGGGCCGAGGGTTGACGCCGGCTTGACCACTGCTCGCGAAGGGGTGTTTGCGGCGGGCAATGTGATTCATCCGGTGGACACGGCGGGCGTTGCCGCGATGGACGGCGTCCATGTGGCTGACTCCGTGTTTGACTACTTGAGCCACGCTTCAGCGCCGGGCTCAGCCGTCAAGATTGTGGCGGAGGCGCCGATCAAGTGGGTTACACCATCCGCGTTTCGGGCGGGCGGGCGGAAGCCACCGGCGGGACGCCTTCTGTTCTGGGCCGACCGTTACGTCCCCCGTCCAACGCTGGTCGCGCGCCAGGATGAACGGGTGATCGGAACTGTTCGGCTCGGCCAAGCGGCCGCGCCGGGGCGAGTGTTCCACGCGCCGTGGCAGTTGGTGGCTGGGGCGCGACCCGACGCCGGCGATATTCAGATAACGCTCGGTTAGGCGGCCGAATCCGGGTTGTCATCGTCGTCGGCATCGTCCCATTCGTCCAGCCCGTCTGGTAACAGGCCGATCAGTGGCCCGCCGCCGACGCGGAACGGGATCACATTGCTGATTTCGCCTTCGTCGTCGCTGGCGAACGGGTCGAAGCGCTCGTCATCTGGGTCGTCGTCGGGAGCCCAACCAGGCCGCAGCGGCCTGATGTTTTCGCCCATAGGGGCGAGCGGGGTCTCGCCCATTAGGCTTCGCACCTGCTCTCCGATGTCGGACGTGGTCGGATTGTGTTTGCGGATTTCGGCCATGGCAACAGTCTAGAGCCACGGTCCGTCACAAGGCGACCGGGCAAGTTTCGCGAGATTTCAGTTCGCGTCCACTTGGAGGGCTCAAAGTGGACGCGAAGTGATATCTCGGCGAAGGCGTCACCTTAGGTGACGGGCCATCGCCGCCCTGATAGACGCGATCACGGACTCGAAATTGGGCAGGTCGGCCGCGGTTGCGGTGATGATGCGCCAGTCGGCGTCCTCCAGCAGCCGTCGACGCGTGCGATCGTCCCGCATCCTAACCGCGTCGGCATGGACCCCGCCGTCGTATTCGATAGCCAGCCGATGCTTCGGGTAGGCCATGTCCAGGCGGTACTCCTTGCTGCGGGGCAACGGCTGGAATGGGTAGTCGACCTGTGGGCACTCAAGCCCGGCCGCGACGATGGCCAGACGCAGCCGCGTTTCCATCGGTGATTCAACACCAGGCCGGGCCATCGCCAGCGCGCGCGTTGCCAGGCGGACGCCCCGTCCCCCGGGTCGACGGGCAAGCAGCGACTCGATCTCGTCTCGGGTCGCCAAGGTGCCCTTGCGCCTCATCAATGCGTCTGCCGCGATAATCAGTTCAGTCTGCGAGACGTCTGTTGCGATCTGAAGCCACGCCTGCGCCGGGTGTACGCCCAGGACGTCCCCAAGGAAGATTGGTTCGAGCGTCACCACCGAGCGAATGACCTTGACGATCGGCATCCGGGGGCCCAGTCGTCCGGGCGGGACAACCACGTGGATGCGCTCGTCATCCGTCAGTGATTTCGGCAGCCAAACGCCGCACATGCGCAGCAAAGTGACCCCGCCAACCATTGCCTCTGGGCCGGCGATGAGCAACGCGGCTTTGACGCGAATCATCAAATCGTCCGGGTTGCCCATGGTGTAAACGCCGCGACACACAAGCGAGAACCGAGCGCCACGCAACTGGTTTCGGCTGATGCCTGACGCGACGGCGTCCGCGATGGTGAACGCGTCCGGTAGTTGCTGCATGAAACGCAGATTACCGTCCCATGACACCGAAACGAAACGCGAGATATCAGTTCGCGTCCACCTGAAGCCCCCTAGATGGACGCAAACTGATATCTCGCGGCCCACGGTAGACTTGGACCCGTGAGTTTTCAGATCTACGACGAAGCAACCGGGGCGGTCGTGCCCTTCGAACCGATACGGCCGGGCGAAGCGTCGATCTACCATTGCGGGCTCACCGTGCAGTCGGCCCCACACCTTGGGCACATCCGCAAAGAGGTCGTCTTTGACGTGCTGCGCCGCTGGCTGGCGGCGTCCGGATATGCGGTTCGCGTGGTCGCAAACGTCACCGATATCGACGACAAGATCTTGAACAAGTCGGCATCGCTTGGCATGGCCTGGTACGAGCTGGCCTACACCAACGAGCTGGCGTTGCACCGCGCCTACCAGGCGCTCGGGTGCCTGCCGCCGAACTATGAACCGCGCGCCACGGGGCATATTCCCGAGATGATCGAGCTTGTGACCCGGCTCATCGACGCGGGCCACGCGTACGCCGCCGACGACGGGTCTGGGGACGTCTACTTCGACGTCAAATCGTGGTCCGACTACGGTGAACTGACGCGTCAAAAGGCCGACGACATGATGCAATCCGAGGACGGCGATACGCGTGGCAAGCGAGACCCGCGCGATTTTGCGTTGTGGAAGGGCCACAAGCCGGACGAGCCGGACACCGCGTCCTGGCCGTCCCCTTGGGGGCGTGGACGTCCCGGCTGGCACCTGGAGTGCTCAGCGATGGCTGTCAAATACCTTGGTGAGGCGTTCGATATCCACGGCGGTGGCATCGACTTGCGATTCCCGCACCACGAGAACGAATTGGCGCAGGCACGCGCCGCGGGCTACCCCTTCGCCAAATACTGGATGCACAATGCCTTCGTCACCATGGCCGGCGAGAAGATGAGTAAGTCGCTGGGTAACGGTGCTGGCGTCGCAGAGGTGACGGCTCAATTTCCGGCGCGTGCCGTCCGTCTCTATTTGACGGCACCGCACTACCGCTCGACTATCGACCTGTCGGACGAAGCGCTAACCGAGGCGGCCGCCCAACTGGGACGCATCGACGCCTACCTGGCCCGCGTCGGGGTCGTCGGGCCCGGGGCCTCACCTGGGCCGGTGGAGTTCTCGGCCGGCGATCTGCCGACGGCTTTTGTTTCGGCGATGGACGACGATCTGGGTACCCCAGCCGCTGTCGCCGTCCTTTTCGATGCGATCAAAGCCGGGCACAAAGCGCTGGACGGCGGTGACGTCGACGGTGCCGACGATGCGACCCGGGCCGTTCGGGCCATGTTGCACGTCCTGGGCCTGGACCCCGGCGACCCGGAATGGGCCGGTCAGTTGGGCGCCGGAGCGGGCGTCAGGGCAGACGAAGCCCTCGACGGGTTGGTCCGTTTCGTGCTTGACGAGCGGGCTCAGGCTAGAGCCAACAAGGATTGGGCCGCCGCTGACGCCATCCGTGATCGCCTCACGGAATTGGGTGTCGTCGTCGAGGACAGCCCGACAGGGGCGCGCTGGTCGCTGGCGTAATCGTCGGGTGGAAGGTGTTTCCGTCGCGGGGGGTGTTTCGGGGACGGTGGGGTCTGGGGGAGTTACGTTGCAGGACCGCTCCACTGCGGGCGCTGCGGCTCCGCCGCATCATAGCGCCCTTGCTCCGCTCACGCTACGTCCCAATACCGGCGCTCCTGCGGACCGCGCGGTCTTTCCTTCTCCGACAAAGTCCTGCAACGCAACTCCCCCAAACCCCACCTCAGGTGAAAACAGCAGGGGCTTTGTTGATTTTGCAGGAACGGGCGGTCCGTAGCGTAGCG
>WQYR01000046.1 GCA_009781145.1 Propionibacteriaceae bacterium
AAAACCAAGCTCACTCTCCTTCAGACCGGTGATTGAGCGCCCGTCGAACTCGATGTCCCCCGACGTTGCGGGCAGCAGCCCGGCCATCAGTCTCACCAACGTCGACTTGCCCGAACCGGATTCCCCCACGATGCCGACGCGCTGGCCGGGCTGCACGGACAAGCTGACGTCGTTGACGGCCACCACCCGGGATTGGCCTTTGCCGAAGACGCGGCTGACACCGCGAACGTCGAAGTCACTCATCGTTCACCCCGAAATCCTCCAGGACGGGCAGCCGCTCGCCAGGCTTGACGTCAAGGCGGGCGGCGGCCACCAAACCGCGGGTGTACGGATGGTTGGGGTTCTCGAAAATGCTTCGCACACTGCCCTGCTCGACGATGCTGCCCCGATACATGACGGCGACCTCGTCGCAAACCTGCGAGACGACGGCCAAGTCGTGGCTGATGAACAGGCAAGCCGCGCCGCTGGCCGTCAACTCCCTGTCCACCAGGCGCAATACTTGGGCCTGCACCCGCACATCCAAGGCAGTGGTTGGCTCGTCCAGAAGCACCAACTCAGGACGATTGATCAACGCCATCGCTATGAGCACGCGCTGCCGCTGCCCACCCGAAAGCTGGTGCGGGAAGCTGGACGCCACACGCTGGGGGTCGTGGACGCCGACCTCCTCCAAGATCGCTAGGACGCGCTGACGGGCGCCGACGGCGATGTGTGCCGCATCGACGCGGTATTTCGCCGCGTCCTTGGGATTGCGGACGTAGTGCAGGCGCAGCACCTCGGCCACCTGCATTCCGACGGCCATGGTCGGGTCGAGAGCCGTCATGGGCTCCTGGAAGACCAGGCTGACGGCATCGCCACGCAGCCGGGAATACTGCTCGTCGGGCAAGCCCACCAGCTCACGCCCATCCAGGCGAATGGAGCCGGTGAGGTGGGCGTTTTCAGGCAGCAAACCCATGATGGCAAGCGCCAACGCTGTCTTGCCGGAGCCTGACTCGCCGATCAGCCCGAACCGCTGCCCGCTGGCGATCTCCAGGCTGACATCGTGGACGGCCTTGACCCGACGCCGGCCAAACTCGACGCCCACACCCTGTAGTTCAAGCATCAGCGCACCTCCACCAGGGTGGGGTCGAAGCGGTCGCGCAGCCCGTCGCCGAGCAGATTGAAGCCCAGCACCGCCACAGCGATGAACAGGCCGGGCCAAAGCGCCAGGTTGGGGTTGCTGAAGATGTACTGCTGGGCCTCGTAGAGCATGCGTCCCCAAGTTGGCGTGGCTGGCGGCGCCGACAGCCCAAGGTAGCTGAGCGCCGCTTCGGCCAGGATGGCCAGGCCAAAGCTGACGGATGCCTGCACCAACACCACGGGCGCGATGTTTGGAGCCACATGGGAAACCGCAATGCGCACTGGGCCGATGCCCGATGCGCGGGCAGCCAGCACATAGTCCTGGCTCAACACCTGTAGGGCGGCGCCGCGGGCAATCCGCGCGAATGCGGGCACCGAGGCGATGCCGATGGCGGTCATGGCCGTCAGAATGGAACCACCACCCTTGGCCGCCGCCAGCAAAATGGCCAGCAGCAACGCCGGGAAGGCGTAAACAATGTCGGCGGCGCGCATGATCAACTGCCCTGGCCATGAGCGGGACGCGGCCGCCGCCATGCCCAGCGGCACACCGATGACCGACCCGATAGCCACCGCTATGACACCCACCTGGATGCACACGCGCGCACCTACCAGGGCACGGCTGAAAATGTCCTGCCCGAGGCCGTCCGTGCCCAGCAGGTGGGGCCAACTGGGCCCCAGCAATCGGGCCTCAGGGTCGACGTGGGTTGGGTCGAACGGCGTCCAGAACAGGGAGACGGCTGCCAACAGCAGGACCAGGCCAACTAGCCCGGCGCCCACATACAGCGACCAGTGGCGTCTCATTCGTCCGCCTCCTCGTCCGCATCGCTGACGGCCTGCGACCGCAGCCGCGGGTCGATGGCAGCATAGGCCATGTCGACGATGGCGTTGATCGCCAGAATGAGCGCCACCAGCACCATGACGATGGCCTGCACCACAGGCAGGTCATGGGTGGCCACCGAGTCAAGCAACAGTTTGCCCATGCCGGGCAGCACAAAGACGCTCTCGATGACGACGGCCCCTACCAGCAGCGTCGCCAGTTGCAGGCCGACGACGGTGATGATCTGCAGCCCCGCGTTTCGCATGCCGTGGCGCATGAGCGCCCGACGGTTCGTCCAACCGACGGCCCGAGCGGTGCGGAAATAGTCCTGGTTCAGCACGTCGACGAAGGCGCCACGCACGTAGCGCACCAGCACTGCTGCCTGAACGATTCCGAGCGCCAGCACGGGAAGCACCAGCCGCCGCAGCCAGTCGAGCGGATCCTGGGTCAGCGGCGTGTAGCCGTTGGCCGGCAGCCAATGTAGCTTGACGGCGAACAGCATCACCAGGGCCAGGCCAACCAGGAAAGCCGGCACCGACATGCCAAGCTGCGAAAGTGCCGAGACGACCGTTCCGGACGCCCGGCGGCGACGCATCGCCGAGAAGGCCCCAAGCGGCAGAGCCACCGCCACGGCCACTATCATCGCCAGCACGACAAGGGAAAACGTCACGCCCAGCGTCGATGCAACCAGCGGCCCGATAGGCGAATTACTCAATGCCGATCGCCCAAGATCGCCGTGAAGCAGGCCACCCATCCAGCGGAGGTAACGCAGCGGCGCGGCCACGTTCAAGCCCATCTGCTGACGCAGCGCCTCGATTGCGTCGGGCGTGGCGGATGACCCCAAAATGACGCCGGCGACATCACCGGGAAGCAGGTTGATCAGGCCGAACACAACCACCGATGCCACGAGCAAGCTTGCCACGAAAACGGCAAGTCGCCTCAGCAAGGCTCGTGCGACCGGCATGAGTCGCTACCCGCTCTTCGAAGCGATCGTGGTCAGGTCGAAGCTCTCGGTCACGGCGTTGGCCGGGATGCCGCTGATGTCGGGCGTGGCGATGATGACACTGGGCAGCAGCCACAGGAAATCGCCGGCCGCGTCGGTGGCCAGTGTTTTTGCCGCCTGCTTCATCAGGTCGATGTACTGCGTCTGGTCCAAAGTCTGGTCGGCCTGCGAGATCAGGTTCTGGAAGTCGGTGTTGTTGTAGTGCCAGTAGTAGGTCGGGTCGGCCCACTTGACGATGTCGCGCGGCTCGACGTGGGCGATGATCGTCATGTCGTAGTCGCCTTGCTTCATCACTTGGTTGATCCAAACGTCCGGGAACTGTAGCTGCGAAACGTTGACGGTGATACCGACATCCTTCAATTGGCTCGCGATGAACTGCGCCGCACCTGTCGCGTATGGCAACGTCGGCACTTGAAGGTTAATCGTCAAATCTGTGGCGCCCGCCTCCGCCAGCAACTCTTTGGCCTTTTCGGGGTCAAATGGGTAGGTCTGCGAAAGATCCTCGTACCAGGGGTCGGTTGGTGGCACCATCGAGCCGATCAGCATTCCCTGCCCCGCCCAGACGGAATCCATCAAAGCCTTGCGATCGATGGCGTAGTTGATGGCCTGACGCACCCGGATATCCGTGAACGGTGCCTTCGAATCGTTGAAGCCCAGCACAATCTCGCCGTTCGTGGTGCCGATGATCGTCTGATACTTCGACGTGTCGGCGAACTGGCTCAACGCCTGCGGTGCCGCCAGGTTGGAGACAATATCGAGGTCGCCCGACAGCATCGCCGTGTTCATGGCATTGGGGTCCGAGAAGTAGCGGAACGTCACGATATCGAAGCGCGCCGGCGTGCCCCAATACTTCGGCGCCTTCTGCAGTTGAACGGACGCCCCCTTCACCCAGGATCTGAGTTCGTACGGCCCGGAGCCGGCAGGCGTGTTGGACAGATCATCGCTGTGGGCCGGGTCGATGATGATGCCGGCACTGCCGGTCATGCTGTAAAGCCAGGTGTTACTGGGCTTCGACAGCACCACCTTGACGGTGTTGTCGTCCACTGCCGTCACCGATGACACAACCGACATCTCGGCCTTGTTGACGGCCGTCACAGACGCGTCCTGCTGGATTCGCTGGATCGACTTGATGACGGCGTCCGAGTCCAACTTGTCGCCATTGCTGAAAGTGGCACTGGGCTGCAAATTGAAGGTGTAAGTCAGCCCGTCATTGCTGATCGTCCACTCTTGGGCCAACAGCGGGCGAATGTTGCCGTCCCCGTCCAGCTTCACCAGCGTCTCGTAGACGTTGTAAAGCAGCGCCTGCGGGATGGCCGCGTTGGAGTTGGTTGTGGGGTCCATGGAATCCGGCACCGCCGTCGCCCCGATGCTCAGTTGATGACTGGGCGCGGTGACACCCGGATTGGTACACCCTGCGAGCGCGAATGTTGCGGTTGCAAGAAGAAGGCCGATCAGCCAGCGGTTACGCCGCATCTGGTAACTCCCTAGATCGTGGCGCCGCAGGCGCCTCTGGTGATTGGCCCCCTAGTTTACCCTGTGTCACTGGGAACATCCCCCAGGCCAAAGCAACAGGCCCCCTGCCTTGCATTTCTGCATCAAGGGGGCCCATCAGTAGCGGGAACAGGATTTGAACCTGTGACCTCCGGGTTATGAGCCCGGCGAGCTACCGAACTGCTCCATCCCGCGTCGAACCATTACAGTTTACCATCATTCGGGCTATAACCGAACCAGCGCTTGACGTGGGCCTCGATGGCGGCCTCGAAGTTGGAGTCGTCGTGATGGTCGCGCAACCAGTGAATGAAACTGCCCTCGACGCAATCCTCCAACTCTTTGCGGCAGGCGGCCGTGTCCGTCACCGCCCGGTACAGCAATTGTTCGGCCTCGGCCGCGGTCTTGTAGAAATAGGGGTACGCCGGCGGCAGGATGCCGTGGGCCCAGGGCTTGTCCGGGAAAATTCCGATAGCCCCAGCCACCAACGCCTCGACGTATTCCAGTCCGTACGACTCGTCCTCGGATGTCGCCAGGAAAGCAGTGGTGTGAGCCAAGGCCTTCCAGTAGTCACCGCGGCGCGGCACCAACGGACGCACTTTTGCCCAGCGCTGCCGACCCAGCTTCATGGCCCACTCCATGACCAGATCCGATTCGGCGAGACGGGCCTCGACCATTATCGGGGTGCGCTTGGCGACCCGGGAGACGACTTCGAAGAACAGATCTGGACGCTTGCGAGCCTTCATATAGATGGCCGGGTACAGCACAACCGGCTCGGGGGGCTCATCACGGGGCTGCACATGCTCCAGCCGGATGCCCAGGTTGGCTCCACTGATCTTGGCCCGCTCGGCCAAGGGCTGGACGACCCAGCGGTGGACGGTCTCCTTTATAGCCCGACTCATTCGCTCCGAGTTGGCGAAAGTCGGGAACAGTGCACACGATAGCGACAGTGCCGCCGTCTCCACCTCGGTCTCGTAGCGCCTGGCGTCACGCCACATGAAGTTCATGATCTTCGGATGCTCGGTCGACTTGCGCAGCACCCGCCATATGCGCACCGATTCGATGACGTCCATGTTGACAACGATGGTGTTTTCGCCGTCAATCGCCTCTAAGGTCGTGAGTTCGAAATCGGGAAATGTCTGATTCCGCGGCCCGATCAGTTGCACCTCTGGGAACATCCCGATCAGGCGTCGCACCAAGGTATCGCCGGCATCGTGACCCCCGACGTTGCCGTCGTCATCGATTTCCAGGCCCTTGTAATGGATTGCGATCTTCATGGCGCCTCTTTCACTCGGCGATATCCTCATCGTAGTGCCAGACCGCGCCCAGATCCGTCACCGGGTGGCGAGGAAGTGCAGACGTTCGCCCCGTCCGGGATAATAGATGCAGTAACGCCGGGCAGTCATGTGCTGGCGATTGACCCGAAAGGACGCTCGATGATCGAAAAAACACTGGTGCTGCTGAAGCCCGATGCCGTCAAGCGGGGCCTCATGGGGCGCATACTTGCCCGCTTCGAGGACGCCGGCCTCAAGGTTGTCGGCTTGCGCATGACGATGGTCGACGACGGCCTGGCTCGACGCCACTACAGCGATCTGGAGTCACGCATTGGCGCCGACGCTTTTGCGTCCGTTATCCAATTCATGCAGTCCGGCCCGGTGGTGGCGATGGCGCTGGAAGGTGACGGTGCGGTCGCCGTCGTCCGCAAGATGATCGGCTCGACTTTCCCCAGCGACGCCGCCCCCGGCACGGTCCGGGGCGACTTCTGCCACGCGGGACGCCGAGCGGAAGGGGACTCACGGGCCCTCGCCAATCTCGTCCATGCCTCAGGCGCCACAGACGAGGCCGCCGCCGAACTGGCCCTCTGGTTCTCCCCCGATCAGTACATCGCCTATGCCCTACCGGACGACCAGTTCACCCTGTAGCCGAAATCAACTACCGCAGTAGCTGGTCAACCAGTCGGCTAACTGATTGCGGACGTCTTCGCCGGCCGTCGAGTTGAGGACGGCGTTGGCCATGTCTTTCACCTTCTGGTCTTGGGCATTGTCTGCGATCAACTGGGCCAAAGCCTTGCTGCCCGCGCCGCCGGCTCTGATCAACGAGATCCCGGCCGAACCGAGCGCACAGACCGCCTGCTTGCCGTAGTCGCTCGACGACGAATCCGAAGGAGTCGCAACGCTCGGGGTGCTGGAACCGCCGGGCAGCACTGCGCAGCCTGACAAAAAGCCCATCGCCGCCAGGGCGACCGCAACCGCCAACCTCACTCGATTCATGGCTCGACCGCCTCCGATGTTGCCACTTCTGGCTCGTCTACCTGCTCGTCTGGCGGCCCGTCGCCATCGGGTGCGTCGTCGGCGTCGACTGTGTCGTCCTCGGCAGCCTTGCTTTCGGATGACACCGACTCGCCCTTCTTGGCGCGCCACTTCTCACCCATGCCCGCCAATGGCTGGTCGACACTGCCCGGGAAACGACGCATCAGCAGAATGAACACCGCGACGGCGGCGAGGAAAATGATGCCGTCCGTCCAGTTGTTGATGCGGACCCCCAGGATCACCGTCACCGGATCGATGCGGATCAGCTCAATGAAGAAGCGGCCGAACGAATACCACATGACGTACAGCGTGATGACCTTGCCGTGCTGCAGCTTGAAACGCCGCTCGGCCCAAAGTATCAACACGCACCCCAGCAGGTTCCACAAACCCTCGTAGACGAAGGTGGGGTGGAAGGTCTCGTATTGGCTGTAGCCGGCCGGGCGGTACGCCGGGTCTACTTTCAGCCCCCAAGGCAACGTCGTTGGCTTGCCGAAAGCCTCCTGGTTGAAGTAGTTGCCAACCCGGCCGATTGCCTGCGCCACCAACACGGTCGGGGCGATGGCGTCGGTCACATCAGCCGTTGAGATTCCCTTGCGCCGACATATCACCCACACAGCCAAGGCGCCGCCGATGATCGACCCGATGACACCCAGGCCACCGTCCCAGATCCTGAGGGCATTCCAGGGGTCACGGCCCGGGCCGAAATACCACTCGGCTTGCGTGATGACGTGATACAGCCGCGCCCCGATCACGCCACATATGACGGCGGCGAGACCGATACCCTCGAAGGCGTCCGCGTCCCCGCCCTTTTGCACGACACGACGAGTCGACCAGACGAAAGCCACGATTATCGCGGTCACCATTGTGAGCGAGTACATGTGAATGTTGAGCGGCCCGATGTGGAACAGGTCACGGAAGGGTGGCGGTGGTATGTACAGCCCGATCATCAGGCAGCCTCTCCATCGGTTGGTGTGGGATCAAAACATGATTGGGCGCCGGTGTGGCAGGCCGGACCGGTCTGTTCGACGCGGTAGAGCACGGCGTCGCCGTCGCAGTCCAGCAGCGCTTCGACTAGCTTCTGGGTGTGGCCTGAGGTGGCGCCCTTTATCCAGATTTCTTGACGCGACCGAGACCAGTAGACGCCCTGGTGCGTCGCCAACGCCAGCGCCAGGGCCTCTGCGTTGGCGTAGGCCACCATAAGGACGCGACCGGTGATGGCGTCCTGGGCGACAACCGGCACCAGGCCGTCGGAGCCGAAATTTACTCGGCCCCAATCTGTTGAGGTCATGCGCATGCCTCCATGATGAGCTCGCGGACGCGCGCGGCGTCAGCCTTGCCTTGCAAACGGCCCATGACCTGGCCGATCAGCGCGCCGGCGGCGGCCGTCTTACCGTCGCGGATCTTGGCGACGATGTCGGGGTTGGCTGCAAGCACCGCTTGAACGGCTTCGGCCAGCGCGCCGTCGTCCGAAACTACTGCCAAGCCGCGTGCCTCTATGACCTGCGCGGGTGTGCCCTCGCCGCCCAACACTCCGTCGAACACCTCACGGGCCAGCCGGTCCGTCAAAGCACCGGTCTCGACCAGGTCTTGAATTTCGGCCACCTGCTTTGGCGTGATCGTCAACTCGTCCAACCCGCAACCCTGCTCGTTGGCACGACGGGCCAGCTCGCCCATCCACCATTTGCGGGCACCCGCCGGTGAGGCGCCAGCCGCCACCGTCGCGTCGATCAAATCGAGCGCCCCGTCAACACCCACCACATCGTCAAACTCACGGTCGGCCAGGCCCCAGGCCGCTCGTAGTCGGGAGCGCCTGGACACCGGGTTCTCCGGCAGCGATTCGCGCAGTTGCTCGACCCAGGCTGCATCGGGCGCCACCGGCACCAGATCTGGCTCGGGGAAGTAGCGGTAGTCCTCGGCCTCCTCCTTGGAGCGCCCAGGTGTGGTGTAGCCGGCCTCATTCCAGTGCCGGGTCTCCTGCTTCACACGTCCCCCGGCCGCCAAAATGGCACCCTGACGTCGCATCTCGTAGCGCACGGACTCCTCAACCGTCCGCAGGGAGTTGACGTTCTTGGTCTCCGAACGGGTGCCCAGCACCTCCGAACCGATTGGCATCAGCGAGACGTTGACATCGCAGCGCATGTTGCCGCGCTCCAGGCGGGCGTCGCTGACCCCCAACGCCTTGACGGCGTCGCGCAAGAACTCCATGTAGGCCCTGGCCACCTCGGGCGCCCGGGCACCGGCACCGGTCACCGGTTTCGTCACAATCTCGATCAGCGGCACGCCGGCCCGGTTGTAATCGGCCAGCGAATAATCTGCGTCCTGGATTCGCCCCGAGCCACCGATATGTGTCAGCTTGCCGGCGTCCTCTTCCATGTGCGCCCGCTCGATCGGCACCGTGAACGGCTCGCCGCCGACGTCGATCGTCACCGTTCCGTCGAACGCTATCGGCTCGTCGTATTGGCTGATCTGGTAGTCCTTCGTCATGTCGGGGTAAAAGTAGTTCTTGCGGGCGAACCGGCACCACGACGCAATCGAGCAGTTCAACATCAGGCCGATGCGGATGGCAGCCTCGATGGCGGACTGGTTCACCACCGGCAACGAGCCCGGCAGGCCAAGGCAGACGGGGCAAACGTGCGTGTTTGGCTCGGCGCCCGCCGTTGTGGAACAGCCGCACCACATCTTGGACGCCGTCGACAACTCAACGTGCACCTCCAGCCCGATCACCGGCTCAAAGCGCGCCAGCACCTCGTCGAAATCCATCAAATCGTTCATCATCGGGCCTCCCCCAGTGCTGGGGCGTCATCCAGCAGCGGATGCCCGCGCTGGGTGTCCAAAGCTGCTTCAAGGGCCGCCGCCACTTGATAAACGCGCGCGTCCTGCAAAGCCGGGGCGATGATCTGGAAACCGACCGGCAAGCCGTCATCGGGGCTCAAACCACACGGCACCGAGCCGGCCGCGATTCCCGCCAGGTTCACAGGTATGGTGCACAAGTCCGACATGTACATGGCCAGCGGATCGTCCACCTTCTCGCCCAGCTTGAAGGCGGTGGTCGGGGTGGTCGGGGACACCAAAACGTCGCAAACCTCGTAGGCGACAGCGAAATCGCGGGCAATCAGCGTGCGCATCTTCTGTGCCGAACCGTAGTAAGCGTCGTAGTAACCGGCTGACAGGGCGTACGTGCCAAGGATTATTCGGCGCTTCGCTTCAGCCCCGAAACCAGCCCCCCGGCTGGCCCGCATGACCTGCTCGGTGGTGGCGTCGGGCCCGCCCTTCCGCAGACCGTAACGCATTCCGTCGTAGCGCGACAGATTGGACGACACCTCGGCGGGCATGATCAGGTAATACGTGGCCAGCGAGTGGACGAAATGGGGGCACGACACCTCCACGACTTCCGCACCCGCCTGCACCAACACCTGCACCGCCTCGCGGAACCTTTGTTCGACACCCGGCTGGTAGCCCTCGCCGCCAAGTTCCTTGACGACGCCGATACGCAAGCCCTTGACGTCGGCGCGCCTGGCCATATCGGCCACACCGACGGCCTGGGTGCCCGACAGCTCCACCGATGTGCCGTCGCGTGGGTCGCGGCCGACGATGACATCGTGCAGCAGCGCCGTGTCGTACACGTTTCGGGCGCACGGCCCAGCCTGGTCGAGGCTGGACGCCACGGCGATGATGCCGTAGCGCGACACCGCACCATACGTTGGCTTGACGCCGACCGTGCCGGTGACGGCGGCCGGCTGACGGATCGAGCCGCCCGTGTCAGTACCGATGGCCAGCGGCGCCTCAAAGGACGCCAACGCGGCGGCCGAACCGCCCCCGGAACCACCCGGGATGCGATCCAGCGCCCACGGGTTGTGCGTCGGTCCGAAGGCTGAAGTCTCGGTCGACGACCCCAACGCGAACTCGTCCAGGTTGGTTTTGCCCAGGATCACCAGGCCGGCATCGAGCAGCCTTTCGACGACCGTCGAATTGTAGGGCGGCATCCACCCTTCCAGGATGCGTGACGAAGCGGTGGTCGGCAGACCCTGGTAGCACAGCAGGTCCTTCACGGCGATGGGGACGCCCGCGAGTGGGCCCAGCTTCTCGCCGGCGGCAATTCGGGTGTCGATGGCGTCAGCCGCCTGCAGCGCCCGTTCGCGGTCGGTTGTCAGAAAGGCACGGACGGCCCCGTCCACCGCCTCGATTCGATCGAAGCACGCGGCGGTAACCTCGCGGGACGAAACCTCGCGGGAGGCGATCCGGCGCCCGAGTTCGGCGGCGTCCAGCCGTGTCAGCTCGGTCATTCTTCTTCCTCCAAAATGCGCGGCACGCGGAAACGATCGTCTTGCCAGGCCGGTGCGTCCTGCTCCAACACCGGCCGCAAGGCCTGCCAGTCCGTGGGCAGAGCCTGATCGGCACGCCTCACATTGACCACTCCCAGCGGATGCGCCAGGGGTGGGATGTCGTCGTCCTTCACCTCTGCCACACCGGCCACCGCCTCAACGATGACATCGATCTGCGGCGCCAAGTGCGCCAGCTCATCTGGCGTCAACTCGATACGCGCCAAATCAGCCAGACGGGCAACGTCGTCACGCGTCAGCCCCACGACAACCTCGCTTTCTGCGCACACATCAGCCGTGCAGCGCCTTGAACCAGAAGAAACCGACGGCGACCAGAACCACCAGGGCGACGATGAACAGCAGCGGCACCATAAGACGTCCGCGCTTCTTGGCCGATGTGGTGGTGACCTCAACGGGGCCCCACTCGCCGACACCAGGGCGCGCGCGCACCGGCGCGTCGCCGTCAAGCTTCAGATCAGACTGGACAAAACCCACCCCACCACTTTATCCGACGTCACCAGCCCCGCGCCGCCGATCGTCTTTGGTGGGTTGTAGTAATGTCGATTCGCTAGGAGAGAAACACATGAGTGAAGACCCATCCATCGCAACAAAGCTGGGAGCTCGACTGCGCGACGGTGGCTGCGAGTTCGGCCTTTGGGCACCCCGCGCTACGCGCGTCGAATTGGCGCTGGTGGCCGACGACGGCAGCCAGACCAACTACGACATGACAATCGACAACGGCCTGTGGCAGGTCTTCGTGCCAGGCATCGAAGCCTCCCAGCGCTACGGTTTCCGTGTGCATGGCGCCTGGGACCCCAACACCGGCTTGCGGGCCAACCCGGCGAAACTGCTCGTCGACCCCTATGCGCGCGCCGTCACCGCCGGCGTCGACTACTCGGGCCCCATTTTTGATCACACGCCCGACTCCGACTTCGACCCCGATACCCGTGACGACTCAGCCGCCGTGCCGCTTTCCGTCGTCGTGCCCGATAGCCCACCGCCCGAGCCGATCGCCAAGCGTCGCCCCCTTAACGAATGCGTCATCTACGAGACCCACGTCAAGGGCATGACGGCGTCTCACCCAGCCGTCCCCGAGCATCTGCGCGGCACTTACGCCGGGTTGGCCTATCCTGCCGTGGTCCAGCATCTCGTGGACTTGGGCGTCAACGCTGTCGAGCTGCTGCCGATCCACCATTTCGTCTCCGAGCCCTTTTTGATCAGGCGCGGCTTGAGTAACTATTGGGGCTACAACACGCTGGCGTT
>WQYR01000047.1 GCA_009781145.1 Propionibacteriaceae bacterium
AGCGAAGGGCCAGGCGAAAGCAAACGGCATGCAGGATGACGAGCGAAGGGCCAGGCGAAAGCAAACGGCATGCAGGATGACGAGCGAAGGGCCAGGCGAAAGCAAACGGCATGCAGGATGACGGATGGGGGCCGTCGGCGATTCACACCAGGTAGCGATACAGGGTACTCGTCGGGTCTACCACCTCGGCCTTGATCGGGGTGGCGTCCAGGCGTGCCAGCAGAGCCGGGAAGTCGTCCGGGTTGCCCAGCTCAATGCCCACCAGCGCCGGGCCGGTCTCGCGGTTCGATTTTTTGGTGTACTCGAACAAGACGACGTCGTCGTCCGGCCCCAGCACCTCGTCGAGGAAGCGGCGTAGCGCGCCAGGCTCCTGCGGGAAGCTGACCAACAGATACTGCTTGCGGCCTTCGAACACCAGCGAGCGCTCGATGATCTCGGAGTACCTCGAGATGTCATTGTTGCCGCCGGAGACAACGCAAACCACGGTTTGACCAGGGGTGACGGCCAACTGGACGTCATGTGGGCCCCGCCGCAGGACACTGGTTGCCAGGGCCCCGGCGGGCTCGGCGATGATGCCTTCGGTGTGGTACAGGTCGAGCATCTCGGAGCACGCCTGGCCTTCGGGCACGGCCAGCATGTCGGGTGCGAGTGCCGCCACCAGCGGGTAGGTGACGTCACCGGCCAGCCCGACGGCCGCGCCATCGGCGAAGGTGTCGACGCGGGGCAGCGTGACGGGTTTGCCGGCCGCCAGAGCGGCAATCATGCAAGCCGCACCGGCTGGCTCAACCCCGACGAGCCGGGTGTCGGGCGCCTTGACGCTCAACCATGCGCCACACCCCGCCAGCAGGCCACCCCCGCCAACCGGAAGAACCATGACATCGGGGGCAGCCCCCAATTGGGCCGTCGCTTCGGCCGCCACCGTGCCTTGGCCGGCTATGGTGGCCGGGTGGTTGAAGGCCGGCACCAGGACGCGGCCGTCGGAGGCCGCCTCGGCGGCGATTGCCGATGACGCATCGTATGTCTCGCCGGCCACCACGATCTTGACGTGATGCCCACCCAGTGCGGCGATACGATCGCGCTTTTGGCGCGGCGTCGTCGTCGGCACGATGATTTCGCCGTTGATACCCAAGGCGGCGCAGGCGAAGGCCACCCCTTGCGCGTGGTTGCCGGCCGACGCCGCCACCACACCGGCGTCCCGCTGCGCGCCCGTCAGGGCACTCATCAGGACGTATGCCCCACGCAGCTTGTAGCTGCGAACCGGCGACAAATCTTCTCGCTTGAGCCAGACGTCCGCCCCGGTCAGCCCGCTCAGCCTGACGTCATATTGCAGCGGCGTCGGGTCCATAACCTGGGTGATGGTGCGGGCAGCCACATCAACAGCCCGGGCGATCTCGTCCAGAGTTGGCGTGCCGCTCATCAGTGACTTGACTTCCGGGCGAGGGCGTCGTCGTCCGGTTCCGTTTCGCCAAGTTCGCGCACATGCGTCGGGTCGAGGACGCGCTGCAGGAACACCTGGGTGCGTTCTTCCTTCGGTGCGGCGATCACCTGGCTGGGCGGGCCTTCCTCGACGATCTGGCCGTCGTCCATGAAAATGACGCGATCGGCGACGTCGCGGGCAAAAGCCATCTCGTGGGTGACGACGAGCATGGTCATACCGTCGGCGGCCAGTTGCCGCATGACGGTCAACACGTCACCCACCAACTCGGGGTCGAGCGCCGAGGTGGGCTCGTCGAACAGCATGATGTCGGGGTTCATCGACAGGCTGCGGGCGATGGCGACGCGCTGTTGCTGGCCGCCGGACAACTGCGACGGGTGGGCCGTGATTTTGTCCGTCAGCCCGACCCGGTCCAGCATGGCCATGGCGACATCATGGGCCTCCTGGGGGCTGCGCTTCAGCACCGTCTGCTGCGCCACCGTGACGTTGCGCAACACATTCATGTGGGGGAAAAGATTGAACGACTGGAACACCATGCCGATGCGGGCACGAATGCGGTCGAGGTTGATGTCCGGGTCTTGGATGTCGATGCCCTCGATCAGCACTTGTCCGCCGGTCGGGTGTTCCAGCAGGTTGACCGACCGCAACAACGTCGACTTACCCGACCCGGACGGGCCGATGACGCAGACGACCTCGCCCTTCTCGACGGTCAGGTTGATGCCCTTCAGGACGTGCAACTGCCCGAAATGCTTGTGCAGGTCGATCAGTTGGACGGGCGGCGCGCCAGGTACGGGCGTGTCTCGCGGGTGAAGTGTTTTCTCGCTCACTTTTTCGCCGCCATCGACTTCTCGAGCCGCCCGACCAGATAGGTCAACGGGATGGTGATGATCAGGTACATCAAAGCCACCGCGATCAGTGGCGTCGAGTTGAAGTTCTCGGACATCTTGGCCTTGGCGAAGGTCGTCAACTCCCGCTGCATGATGGTCATGCCGGCCATGTATAACAGCGAAGTGTCTTTCAGTAGGGTGACAAACTCGTTGGTCAGCGGCGGGATGACGATGCGGAAGGCCTGCGGCAAGATGACGGTGAACGTGGTGCGCAGATTACCCATGCCCAGCGACCTGGCTGCCTCGGTTTGCCCCTTCGGCACCGCCTCGACACCCGCCCGGATGATCTCGGCGGTGTAGGCCGACGTCACGATGACCAGCGCCACCAGCCCGCCGCTGAGCGCCCCGCCGGGCAGTTTGAGGCCCGGGAAGGCGATCGGGAAGGCGAAGGCCATGAAGATGATGGTCAGAAGGGCCGGCAGGCCGCGGAACAGCTCGATGTAAGCCGTCGCGAACCAGCCAAACGGCCCTTTCGACATTTTCATCAGGGCGAATAAGACCGCCAGCACCAGGCCGAGCACGAAGCAGATGACGGTGTACCAAATCGTGTTGCCCGCCGTCAGCAGAATATCTGGCCACAATGTCTTTGCCACCTTGAGATCGGCGAAGTTCGTGGCCAATGACGGCCAGTTGGCTATCAGGGCCAGAACGACGACGATCGCGACGAAGACTACATAGCTCGTCAGGCGCGTGATGCGCTGACGAACGGTCGGGCGAAGGTCAAAAGCCATTGCACAAATACTAGCCGAAGTACTTGTTGTATAGCGTCTGATAGGTTCCGTTGTCGCGCAGCGTCTTCAATCCAGCGTTCACGGCCGCCAACAGCGCCGGGTTCTTGCCCTTGGCCAGGGCGAAACCGTAATGCTCATCGGTGTTGTACTGCTCGGCGATGACGTAGTTCGAATCGGCCTTGACGTGCACTTGGTTGACCGGCAGATCCTGCAGCAAGGCGTCAACCTGGCCGGCCTGAATGGCCAGCCACATTTCGCCGTCCGTCGGGAAGGCCACCGTCTGGGCGTCGGCCGGCTTGTTGGCGTTGGTGTAGATCTCACCGGTGGTGCCGGCCTGGACGCCGATCTTCTTGCCGGCCAGATCGGCCAGCGTCTTGATGCCGGAGTCGGTCCGCACCATCAACGACTGCAACGAGTCGTAGTTCGGGTCGGTGAAGTCGATGTTCGCCTTGCGCTCGTCTGTGATGGTGATGGCAGAGGCTCCGATGTCGCACTGGCCGGCAGCCAGAGCGACGCCGGACTGCAGGGCGGTGAAGTCGGTCGGCAGGACGACCACCTTGAGGCCGAGTCCGTCGGCGATGGCGGTGATGAGGTCGATGTCGAAGCCCACGTAGCCTGACGGCGATGTTGAATCCTCGTATTCGAACGGAGCGTACGGCACATCCGAGCAGACCGTGAGTGTACCAGCGGTGATCAGGTTCAGGTCGGCGGCAGCCGTGGACGTATCACTGGTTGTAGCGGTGTTGCTGGCGGATGTGTCGCTGGTGTTGGTGGTCGGGCTCGGCGAGCAACCAGCCAGGGCTGTGCCTAAAAGTGTGAGGGCTGCGATGGCAGCGATTGGGCGGTACTTCATGTTGGCTCCTTCTAGAAATGTCCACGCATAAGTATGCACTGCCGTGCATTAATATTCAAAACGCGTCCAGCTATTGGACTTTGCTTGCCAGAGCTGTGATCGCGCGAGCTGCAGGGGAGTCCGGTTTGGCCACCACCACCGGGTGGCCGTCGTCACCACCGACGCGCAGCGCCACGTCCAGCGGTATCTGCGCGACGAGCGGCACGGGGTCGCCGCTGCTGAGAGTCAGCGCGTCGGCCACCGCTGCGCCACCCCCGCTGCCGAATAGTTCCACTCGGTGAGTTTCACCGCAATGTGGGCAGACGGTTTCCAGCCAACTCATGTTTTCGACGACGCCGATGACGGGTTGCTTGAGCATTGTGGCCAAGGTGCCGGCGCGCTCGGCCACCTCATAGGCGGCCTCGTTCGGCGTGGTCACCACCAGCACATGACCGGACGGCAACTGCCGGGCCACCGACATCGGCATATCACCGGTGCCGGGCGGCAAGTCGACGAGTAAGTAGTCGAGGTCGCCCCATAACACATCCGAGAGCATCTGGGACAGCGCCCGGTCGAGCATCGGGCCGCGCCAGGCTATTACCTGGTCGCGGGATTCCTTCATCAGCCCCAGGCTCATGGTTGCCACGCCATGCGCCATGACGGGCATGATGACGTCGTCAACCATGGTCGGGTGCTCGTCCGCGATACCCATCATGGCGGGGATTGAGTGGCCGTAGACATCGGCATCGAGCAGGCCGACGCGCTTGCCCTGCATGGCGAGGGCGACGGCCAGGTTGGCTGTCAGGCTCGACTTGCCGACCCCGCCTTTGCCCGAGGCGATCACCAGCACTTTGGTTTTCGTCGCCGCGTCCTGAAAGATATTTTGCGGTGTTCCTGGCTGGCTGGCCGGTGCCGCGCCCGCCCGTCGCAGCCGAGCCGTCATGTTGGCGCGTTGCTCTTCTGTCATGACGTTCATACTCACCGTCACTTCGGTGACGCCCTCGACGCCGCGGGCGGCCGCCTCGATATCGCGGGTAAGGGTTTCCTTCAGGGGACACCCAGAAACAGTTAACAATACGTGAACTTTGACTTTACTTCCGTCGACTTCAACGCCCTCGACCATGCCGAGATCGGTGATCGGGCGTCGGATCTCAGGGTCATACACGCTAGTCATAGCCTGCATGACGGCTTTCCGGATGCTGTCGGCCATGCAAATACTCCTTCGGGTGGGCTTTCCAAGTTTAACCCCCCCAGGCATCGACTGTTTAGGTACCTCTGTGGTAGCGTATTCGCTGGAGAAAAAAAGGTGTCAACGTTTTGGGGAACATTGAGCCGATAGTTGCGGGTGCGACTGGTAGGCGTGGTGGGTGACCCAGGGCGATGACGTGTGGTATGCGCCGGCCCCGTGGCCTGTGAGGAATAAGGAGATGGTGGTTTTGGGTCGTCCTCCCCTAACGGGTTGAGGACGGTGGAATGCGATAGGCAGGCATGATCGATCCCCCCTCGAATGAGTGCCGTCTGGTCGCTTCCACCAGTGGGGCGCGGCTTCGGCCGCGCCCCACTCGGTAAAAACTCCGGGGGTCTTCTTAAGCGGGGTTGGAGCGTCGCAACTCTGCCCTGATTGCTCGCCAACTGGGCAGGTGCGCGTCCATGATGGCTATGAATCCAGGGCCATGCCCCGGTTCGATCAAGTGCGCGATCTCATGCAACACGACATACGACAGGCAGCGGGGGTGATGCGACGCCAACTCGGGGTTGATTCGAATGGCTTTCGTGGATGGCGTACACGAACCCCAGCGCGTTCGCATGGCCCGCAACGTCACCCGGGCCGGGTAGGCGTCAAGCTCTGCGGCCCACTTTTCGACCAGTTCGTGCAAGACCGCTCTGGCTTCACGCCTGTGCAGCGCGTCGATGGCTGCGGCAATTGACGTAGTGTCGGTCGGGTCAGTTACGGACACCCGAAAACCGTTCGCCGTCAGGCGGCCACCACCGCGTCCTTGTGCCACCATCAAAGGGATCTCGTCGCCCCACAACCTTATGGTGCTGCCGTCCGTCAATTGCCTGGCCTGGATGGCAAGCATGCGGTCGCGCTGCGCCTTGGCCCACGCCGCCCGTTGGCCAAGGAAGTCGTCAACGGTTCGACGGGTGGCCCGCAGGGGCACCGACGCGCGAACCCGTCCGTCCGGGTGGACGACCAGGCGAAGATGTCGCACCGGTTTTGCGGTGACGGTGATCTCCAAGCCGTCGACAACCGCCGTCCACGTCCTGCTGGCCGCCAGTGGGGCGCGCAGCCGTCGGCCGAAGGGTGTATCCATAGACGGTCTCAGCCCAAGGCTTCGCGCACCACGTCGGCGATCTGGTTGGCGAGAGTGGAGGTGGTCACGGCGTCGGGCCCTTCAACCATGACACGGCACATGTTCTGTGTGCCCGAGTATCGCACCAGCACGCGTCCCTTGTCGCCAAGGGCCGCCTCGGCCGCTTCGATGGCCTCGGTGATCTCGGGTACCGAACTGATGTTGGGCTTGCGCGTGACGTCCACATTGACTATCTCTTGCGGGTACACCGTCATGACTTTCGCCAACTCCGACAATGGCTTGTCGGCCTTCAACATGCACGCCAGCAGTTGAAGCGACGTCAAAATGCCGTCACCGGTTGTGTGGCGGCGCAGGAAAATCATGTGACCGGAATCTTCGCCACCGATGACGGCGCCCAACCTCTGCATAGCTTCCAGCACATACCGGTCGCCCACCTGGGTGGCGTGATGGGTAATGCCGTTCTCATCGCAGCACACCCGCACGCCCAGATTGCTCATCACCGTCGAGACGACGATGTCGTTGGCCAGCCGCCCCTCGGCCTTCATTTGCAGGGCATTGATCATCAGTATCTGGTCGCCGGTGACCTCGTTGCCGAGTTCATCGACCGCGATCAGGCGGTCGCCGTCACCGTCGTAGGCGAAGCCGATCTTGGCGCCGGTCTCGACTACAAGCTGCTGCAAGTCCTCGGTGTGCATCGCACCGCAGTGGTCGTTGATGTTGCGTCCATCTGGATCGTTATGGATGACGGTGACGTCTGCGCCCAACTCGCGGTAGACGGCCGGGGCAACCTTGTAGGTGGCGCCGTTGGCGACGTCCATGCAGATTTTGACGCCGGCCAGGCTGAGCGAGCGGGGGAAGGCCTCTTTGAGGAAGACGATGTAGCGCCCGAGGACGTCGTCCAGGCGGTACGCCCGGCCCATGCCGTCGGGTTCTGGCACCAGGTCGGGCAACTCGCCGGACGTGATCAGGGACTCGATACGATCCTCGTCGGCGTCCGAGAGCTTGAACCCGGTGCCCGCGAAGACCTTGATGCCATTGTCGGTATATGGGTTGTGGCTAGCGGAAACGACGAACCCGGCGTCTGCGCGCATCGATTCGGTGATGTAGGCGATACCTGGTGTCGGCAGCACGCCAAGCATGTAGCACGTGCCGCCCATCGATGTGATGCCTGCCTCCAGTGCCGACTCGATCATGTAGCCCGAGATGCGCGGATCCTTTCCGACGACAACCACAGGCGCTCGTCCTTCGGGACGTACGACATGAGTGACGGCCTGGCCTAAGGCGAATGCCGTCATCGCGTCCATTGGTGCATGGTTGGCGGCGCCACGGACGCCATCTGTGCCGAAAAGTCTTGCCATTTGAATCACCTTTGCCTTGAGTGCCGGCCAAAAAGCCGTGGTGTCCATTTTGCCGCACTCTGGCGAGAGATGCCATATGACGAGCGACAATGGGGCATTTTGCTGGGCTGTGAGTGAGCCGTGACTATCGCTGGGGTTACCGGTTAGCTTGAGCCAGCCTGGTAACCTGGACTGGTTGACTTTTTTGGTGATAGGCGAGGAGCGGTTAATGGGTGATTCGGCGTCTGCAGGCGGCAGGGGAGCGATGCCGAAGGCAAGCGGTGGGGCAGCCCGAGCTTTGCCAGGGCCGAAGGCCGGGGCGGCCAAACAGTCGTCCAAGAAGGCCAAACCCAAAAAGGTGCCGTTCAAGCAATGGTGGCGTGGGCAGACCCGCAAGAAGAAAGCTGGGATGATCGCCCTGTGGGCTGGCGTCACCGTGGTGGGGTTGATACTGCTGGGGTTGATCGCCGGCTTCGCCTACTACCAGTCGGTCGAATTGCCGGACCCCAACGCCGATTACACGACATCCACCACGACGATTTACTACCGGGACGGTACAACGCAACTCGGCGCCTTGTCGGTGCAGAATCGCACACCTCTGGCCTACGACGAGATGCCGCAAACCATCAAGGACGCCCTTGTGGCGGCAGAGGATCGCACCTTTTGGACGAACCAGGGCATTTCCGTGACGGGCATGATGCGAGCGGCCATCAATGTGGCCAGGGGTCGGTCGCTGCAGTCGGGTTCGACCCTGACGCAGCAATACATCAAGTCGATGTATCTGACCAGCGCTCAGACCGTCAACCGCAAGCTCAAAGAGATTGTGCTTTCCGTCAAGATAACCAACTCCATGTCGAAGGAGCAGATTCTTGCCGGCTATCTGAACACCGTCTACTTCGGGCGTGGTGCCTATGGAATCCAGGCTGCTGCGCAGGCGTATTTCGACATCGACGCCAAAGACCTGTCGGTGCAACAAGCGGCAGTGTTGGCCTCCCTGCTGCAGGGCCCGGCTCTCTACGACCCGGCCGACCAGTCGAATCTGGCGCGCTTGGGTGCCCGCTACAACTACGTCATTGACGGCATGGTGACGATGGGCACGCTGACGCAGGCCCAGGGCGATGCCTATAAGGACCACCTCCCCGATTTTCCACCCCTCCAGACCAGCCAGACCTACGGCGGGCCAAACGGCTTCCTGATCAAAATGGTCGAGGCGGAGCTAGCGGCGGACGGGTTCACCTCGGCGGAAATCCAGGGCGGCGGTCTGCAGGTCACGACCACTTTCGACGCAACGATGCAGGCGGCGGCCATCTCGTCGGCCCAAAGCTTCACCGAGACGGCTGCCACCAAGGCCAAGAAGCCGCAAGACCCCGCCCTGCTGCACGCGGCGATCGCGTCCGTCGGTGTCGATACCGGTGAGGTGCTGGCTTTGTATGGTGGGCCTGACTATGTGACGAGTTCCTGGAACTGGGCGACGACACCGCGCATGACGGGGTCGACGTTCAAGGCTTTCGCCTTTGTCGCCGGTGAACGCAACGGCTGGGGCTTGGACACGTCGCTTGCCGGCGACCCGATCCAGGTCAATGGCGCGACGATTTACAACGACGGCAACGAGCAGCTTGGCCAGGTCGATCTGCTGACCGCCACGCAAAAGTCGGTCAACACCGCGTTCGTCGACTTGGTGCAGCGGATACCAGACGGTCCGAATCAGGTTATCCAGGCGGCCGAGGACGCCGGTGCCCCTGCCCAGGACGACCAGAGCTGGTTCGCCGGCCCGACCATTCCCCTGGGCTATGCTTCGGTGTCGCCGCTGAACATGGCCAGCGCCTATGCGACTTTCGCGAATCAAGGCACCCACATTCCCCCGCACGTGGTGTTGGAGGTGAAGGACGCCAACGGGACGGTTGTTTACACTGCCAGCCCCAAGAAACAGCAGACGATTCAGGCGGACATCTGCTCCGACTTGACGTATGCCTTGCAGTCGGTGGTTGACGCCGGTACCGGCACCGCGGTGCGAAGCCTGGGCTACCCGGCGGCGGGCAAGACCGGCACGGCCGCCCTTCAGGGCAAATCCGGCGTCGGGGCGGCCTGGTTCGTTGGCTTCACGCAGCAGATCTCGACGGCTGTTATGTATGTGGCGGACCCGCCCGACAGCCCGGACCTCGCTGGAACGGCCGACCTCAACCCGTACGCGCCACGTGGATATTCCACCTTTTATGGCAGTGGCTACCCCGCGCAAACCTGGGCTGACTATATGAAACAGGCAATGAAAGGTTTGCCGAAGATGAACTTCCCGGCGCCGGCGCACGTCAATGCCGGTGTGGGTGCGGCACCGGAAGAGGAGCCCGAACCGACACCGACTGAGACAAGCACCCCGACGGTGCCGCCAACGACGGTGACCAAGCCGCCGACACCAACACAGCCGCCTACACAGCCGCCTACGCAGCCGCCTACCCAGACTCCGACCCAGCCGCCAACAGAGGAACCTACTACGGCGCCGCCGACGACAGAGCCACCGACCACCAACCCTATTCCGCCGACATCAACATGACCGGGCGGACAGTGCAGTTAGACTGATCAGATGAGCAAGGGCCCTGGTCGGTTAGAGGTGCACGGGTTGACCGGTCGAATCGGCGGACCCCTCGGGCGTCACGCCCGGGTGTCTAGCGGTTTATGGTTCGACCCCGTGCCCTGGACGATCGCCGCAGCCACCTTTACTTGGCTCGTTTTGATGGTGCGCCAGGTGCCATGCCTGCAGACTGTCGTCGGTGAGGTGCCCAACGCATTCACAAGATTGTGCTACTCGGACATCCCCGTGCTGTACCAAAACCGGTCCGCCATTTGGAGCGGCGGTGCCCTGTTCACTGCTAGGTTGGGTGAGTCGCCGCTGGAGTACCCGGCATTGACGGGCGGCTTCATTTGGGTAGCGCGCTGGCTGTCGGATGTGTTCGGGGCCGTCGTCACCCCGCATGCCGACCCAGCGCAGGTGCTGGCGGCGGCCAACATTTTCTGGGCGGTGAACGCAGTCATGCTGGCGGCTTGCTTCGCCGTGCTGGTGTGGGCGCACCTGCAAATGGGACGCGACTCCGGCTCACCGCACACCAATGGCGTCAGGGTGCGAGCCTGGGACGCATTGTTCATCGCCGCTGCGCCTGCCGTCATGATGGCTGGGCTGATCAACTGGGATTTGTTCGCCGTCGCACTGACCAGCGTCGGGTTGTTGCTATGGTCGAGGAAGCGTCCCTTTGCCGCCGGCATGCTGATTGGCCTTGCCGTGGCGGTCAAGTTCTACCCGCTGGCGCTGCTTCCGGTTATCTTGTTGCTGTGCGTGCGGGCGGGACGGTTGAAGGCGTTCGGCCAGTTTGCTGGCGGGGCGGTGCTGGCCTGGGTGGTGGCCAATCTGCCGGTGCTGGTGTCGCCATCCATGGTGTTCAACTTCTCGAGCTGGCACCATTTCTGGGCGGCATTTTCGACCAATTTCAGCGGCTGGTCGTACTTTTGGGTGTACAACGCCGGTCGTGGCGCAGACTTCGGCTCGATGTGGTCACTGCTTGAGCACGTCGGCATCCCGCTGCTCAATGTGTCCGTCGCCGAGGCCGTGAGCCTGCTGCTGGCCGGGCTGTTCATCGTCGGCCTCACATTGGCCGCGCCCCGGCGTCCCCGCCTGGCCCAGGTGGCCTTGCTGGTGTTGGTGGCGTTCCTTGTATTTAACAAGGTGTATTCGCCGCAATACGTGCTGTGGCTGTTGCCCCTGCTTGTGCTGGCCCGTCCAGTGGTGCTCGACGTGTCGGTGTTCGCCGTTTCCGAGGGGTTGTATTTCCTGGCTATATGGGGCCACCTTGCGAATAAGTTGACCACCGCCAATGGCCACGAATGGTTGTATTGGCTGGCCATCCTGCTTCGCATCGGCGTGCAAATCTGGCTTGCCGTCCGCGTCGTCAACGACATCCAACACCCCTGGATCGACCCAGTACGAGGCCCCTTCATCGACGACCCAATAGGCGGCGTACTTGACCATCAGCCAGATGTTGTCTGGCTTTCGACCACACGGTCGCCAGGCAGAGCCGATCAATGACAGGAACGGGCGGTCCGAAGCGAAGCGAAGGAGCGGCGGCCGGGCGGGCGGAACGCCGGTTCGAGCTGGCGACGGCGGAGACGCCTACCCAACGCAACCACCCACTCGATTGCGCGTCGAGTACGGCGTCTGTGTGCTCGGGGCCGGCTGTAGCCCGCCGTTCGCGCCTGTTGTTGCCAGATGGCCTCGCCGGCGGGATATTTGTCGCCAAGGTTTGGCTGCTGTCGCGTGTGGTGATTGCGGCGGTTGGTGTTGCTGTCATGCTGGGGGAGCATATCGACGCGGGGACCCTTTTGCGGCGCTGGGATGTGCTGCATTTCATGGAGATCGCCAATGACGGGTATGCCGACCCGACATCGCCGGCGTTCTTCCCGGGGCTACCACTGTTGCTTCGGGCGGGCACCGTCATTGGGTTGCCGATGGAACTGACTGGTGTGCTGGTGTCGTTGGTGGCGTCGGCGTTGGCGGCGGC
>WQYR01000048.1 GCA_009781145.1 Propionibacteriaceae bacterium
CACCGGATCGACCACGCTGACACCCATCGGCAGTTGCTCCGCGGCCGCGAGGGCGACGGGCACCATGTCGCCATAGGCAACCAGCAAAACGTCATCGCCAGGTGTCAGGATATCTAAGCCGTCGATCTGTTCAACAGGCTCCCGATCGTCTGGCACGGATCCCTTCGCGAAACGCAGGACGACGGGGCCGTCCCAGTCGAGAGCGGTCGTCAGAGCCTCGCCAAGACGCTTTCGGTCGCGAGGCGCCACCAGGCGAAGACCCGGCACCAGGCCAGCGAGCGCCACGTCCCACTGACCATGATGGCTGGCGCCATCGGGCCCGGTCACTCCAGCACGGTCAAGCACGAAAGTGACGCCGGCATGGTGAAGGCCCACATCCATGACCAATTGGTCAAACGCTCGGTTGAGGAACGTCGAATACACCGCAACCACCGGGTGCAGTCCGGCCACCGACATACCAGCCGCTGCCGTCACCGCGTGCTGCTCGGCTATGCCCACGTCGAACACCCGATTCGGGAAGCGTTCGGCGAACGCCCCAAGCCCTGTCGGGCCGAGCATGGCCGCCGTCAACGCAACCACCTTGGGACGGTCGGCAGCCAGGCGCACCAACTCGTCCGAAAAGGCGTCAGTCCAAGTTCTGCACTCCGATGGCAGGCGCTCCCCTGTCGTCTCGTCGAGGTGGTCGACGGCATGGAACCGTTCACGGTCATTCTCTGCCGCGTCCATTCCGCGGCCTTTACGCGTGATCGCGTGGACGATCACCGGGCCGTGATATCGCTTGGCTTGACGCAAGGCCTTCTCGGTGGCCTTGATGTCATGCCCATCGAATGGCCCGATGTACTTGATGCCCAAGTCCGAGAACATGGACTGCGGCACCAGAAGGTCCTTCAGGCCCGCCCGGATAGCTTCCAGCATGTTGTAGGCAGTCTCGCCGACGCCCGGCATGCGGCGCACCATATGGCCGATACCGCGCATCGTGAACTCGTACCGCGGGTCGGTGCGCAGGCCAGAGAATTGCTTGGCCAACCCGCCTACCGTGGGCTGGTATGACCGTCCATTGTCGTTGACGACGATCACGATCGGCAGGTCGTCCACCGCGATGTTGTTGAGCGCCTCCCAAGCCATGCCACCGGTCAATGATCCGTCACCAACGACGGCGACGACCTTTCGGTCTGTTTGTCCCTGCAGGTGAAACGCCCTGGCGATGCCTTCAGCCCAGGAAAGCGCAGTTGAAGCATGGGAGTTTTCGACCCAGTCGTGTTCCGACTCGGCCCGTGACGGGTAGCCTGACAACCCACCGGCCTGCCTCAACGTGTCGAACTGATCGGCCCGTCCAGTCAACATCTTGTGGACGTAGGACTGATGGCCGGTGTCGAAGATTATCGGGTCTTTTGGCGAGTCGAACACCCGGTGCAGCGCTATCGTCAGTTCAACAACGCCCAGGTTCGACCCTAGGTGCCCGCCTGTGCGTCCGACGTGTGTTACCAGTGAGCGGCGTATCTCGTCCGCCAGTTCGTTCAGCTCAGCCGGTTTTAGTGCGCGCAGATCGGCTGGGCATTTGATTACGTCGAGCAACGGCACACGTCCTATCCTAGTGGCCCCGATCAACCTTCGGTGACGAAGGTGGCCACACACTCCACGTGCGAGGTCATGGGGAACATGTCTAGTGCCTTAAGTCCGCTCAAAACGTAGCCAACACTGGCCAGCGTCGCGGTGTCGCGCCCCAGGGCTGCCTCGTCGCAGGCTACGTAGGCAATGGCGCGCGGATGGGCCGCAGCGATGCGCTCGACCACCTTTCGGCCCGCGCCAGACCTGGGTGGGTCGAGCACCACCAGGTCAGCTTTCGAGGGCCAAGGCTCGCGCTCCACTCGTCCGGCCTCGAACCAGGCTGCCGGCACATTGCGCCGCGCCAGTGAAGTGGCCGCGCGGTCGCTCTCCAATCCGAAGACTTCCACACCGCAATCGGTCAGCGACCCCGCAAACAGCCCCACGCCGCAGTACAGGTCTAATACCCGCTCCCCTGGCTGGGGCTGCAATGCCTCCAAAACGGCCCTAGACAAAGCGTCAGCCGCCCCGGGGTGTACCTGCCAAAAACCATCCGCCCGCACCTTGTAGCCCCGTCCCAGGGCGCGCTGCGTCACAACCTCTTCACCCCTCAGGACGCCCCAGCCTGGCGACCAGACGGTGGCGCCATCAGCCACCGTGACACAGATCTCTGCTTGGTCGTCCAAGTCGGCCGCTTTCTTCAGTTCGACCAGTTCGTCAGGCGACGGGCCACCGGGGGCCGCCAGTGGGCAACCTGCCGGCGGCAGCGCCACCAGGTCATGCGAGCGCGCACCCCTCAGGCCGACAACATCACCGTCGGTAAGGTAACGCATGCGTGTGCGCCAGCCCAGCCCGTCGACGTCCCCAGGGACTGGCTCAACAGTGACGTCGACGTGACGCTGGCCTAGGCGCCACATCTGTTCGGCAACAACCTCGGCTTTCAACTTCCGCTGCCTCGCAAGGTCGACGTGTTGCCAGTCGCAGCCGCCACACAGCCCGGCCACTGGGCAAGGTGAGGCGACCCGGTCGGGTGACGGTTCGACGACATCAGTCACGGTACCCCGCCACCAGGTGGCGTGGCTGTTGTCCGTCACCGCTATTTCGACGACCTCGCCCGGAATGCCGCCGCGGACAAAGACAACTCGCCCATCGTCCAGACGGGCCACGGACTCCCCGCCCTTGGCGATCGAAGACAAACTCACTTGCACGATGACAAGACTAGTCACCGCCTAGGGCGTGTCTGGCCTATTCCCTTAGACTTGATCTGTGCACATCGTCATCATGGGCTGCGGCCGCGTTGGATCGTCGCTTGCCCGCATTCTTGAGAGGCACGGCGAAACGGTCGCGGTCATCGACCTCGACGTCGAGGCGTTCCGTCGACTCGGCCCTGATTTTGAGGGACGCACTGTCAAGGGTGCCGGCTTCGACCGCGACGTGCTGATCAAGGCCGGCATAAAGCAGGCGGGAGGGTTCGCCGCCCTCAGCTCCGGCGACAACTCCAATATTCTGGCTGCCCGCGTAGTCCGGGACGAATTCGGCCTGCAGAATGTTGTGGCCCGCATATACGACTCCGGCCGGGCCGACATCTACGAAAAGCTCGGCATACCGACAGTCGCGACGGTACGGTGGGCCGCCGTCCAGGCCATGAGTCACCTACTGCCGATGGTGGCCGAGCCGGTGTGGCGCGACCCATCCGGGTCAACATTGATATTGCAGGCCCCGCTCGATGCGCGTTGGATCGGACGATCCGTCGCCGACATCGAGCATGACACAGGCGCCCGTATCCCGACCATCGTCCGCCTGGGCACAGGCATGGTGCCCTCGGCTGAAACCATTGTTGAAGCTGGGGACGTCATCTACTTGAGCGTGGCGGTCGATGGTCTGGCCAAGTTGAGGTCGGTGTTGCAATGAGAGTTGCGATTGTTGGTGCAGGAGATGTCGGACGGGCCATAGCCCGCGACTTGATCAACCAGGGCCATGATGTGTTGCTGATCGAGCAAAACCCCCACGCCGTGCGATCAGACACGGTGCCCGAAGCAGAGTGGCTGATGGCGGACGGGTGCGAGCTGGAGTCGCTTCACGAAGCTGAGCTTCAAACCTGCGATGTCTGCGTCGCCGCGACCGGGGACGACAAAGCCAACCTGGTGCACTCCTTGCTGGCCAAGACCGAGTTCGGCGTGCCGCGTACGGTGGCCCGCATAAATCACCCCGAAAACGAGTGGCTCTTCACAGACAAGTGGGGTGTCGACGTGGCCGTCTCAATCCCGCGCATCATGAGTGCGCTGGTCGAGGAGGCGGTTTCAGTCGACGACGCCGTGAAACGTCACTTCGCCTGATTCGGCAGGTTGGCGGCCAAGGACGCCGGAATCTCCATACCGATCAACTCGCCTGGCACCTTCGGCGTGTCGCCGCGTCGCACAACCAAATTGCAGAAGAACTCGAACAGCATTTGCGCGTCATCACCCGATTTATCAGAGTTGACAGCCTGACCCATGAGGACGCCGCGCAGTAACCATTTCGGGCCTTGCGCCAACCATGTCACGCTGCGCTGCTTTATGTCGCGGCCATCGGACGCCTTACCGGGCAGCACGCGCCGGATCTGCGTGCCCAGTGGGCCTTTCTCCAGTGTCATCGTGCCACCCGCTGCCTCGGCGGCCGCAGCCATCTCGTCGCGAACCTGCGACAGCATAGAGCCGCGTGCCGGCGCCGCGAACAGCGCCACCTCGAGAGCCGACTTCTTGTCCACCACCATCAGCGCCTGGACCTCGCTGGTGGCCTGGTTGATCTGAAGCTGAAGCTGCATGTCATCGAAAGGCGTCACAATGAGGGATCCGAAATCGATGCGCTGCACGTCGTCGGCATCCAGGTCAACTTCGCTGATGTCGAACGGTCCGTCTTCACGCCAGTCACGGGAGGCGTCCAAGGTTAGCCACTCGTCCTGCTCGTCCGCCTCGTCGACAGCGTCTTCCGGCTCGTCATCGGCGTCTTCTGCATCGTCGACTTCAGCGTCCTCAGTCTTGTCGTCTTCAACGTCATCGGCGACTGGCGCTTCCACGTCGTCGTTCTTCTTTCGTCCGAACATCATTCTCCTAAACGGTATTTGCTGTCTCCAGCCTAGTAGACTCATGCCAGAAGGAGTCACAATGAGTATCGGCAACAAGATCGCTTTCGCCATCGTCGGCGCCGTCACCGCCGCTGTAGCCGACAAGGTCCTCAACGGCACTTGGACGCGTCTCACCGGCAACAAGCCACCGAATCTTTCAGACCCAGACGAGCCTGCCGCGCGCACTTTGGCTTGGATCGGCATCAGCGGCTTGGTGATGGCCGGTACTCAGATTTTTCTGAATCGTCTCGGTGTAAGCCGTTGGCAGGCCAAAGCCAAGCCTCTGGTTGTCCAAATAGGTAAGACCAAGCGCAAGTGACCGTTCGGTCACATTAGACGCAGTCGACGCAGTATTCCTGACCATCGCGCACGGCCGCGATTTGGGTCCGATTCTTGACAAGGAAGCAACCGGCACAGATGAACTCATCAGCCTGCCGAGGCAACACTCGTACCGTCAATTCCTCGTGAGAAAGGTCAGCTCCCGGCAGTTCGAACGACTCGGCCGCCTCGACCTCATCCTCGTCAACTTGGCCGGATTGTTTGTCATTGCGCCGCGACTTGAGTTCCTCGATTGAGTCTTCGGGAACCTCTTCATCTGGCTTGCGTGGGGCGTCGTAATCGGTCGCCATGGCTTCCTTCCATCTGCGTTCTCTCGGGCCGGGGGGATGACACCCAGAGGCCCAGTATTTTAAGCCCATCTCGCGCAACTTTCCAGCCCAAACGCAGTGTGTCTCAAATCGCGTGACAATATGTGTCAAATTTCGACACTCTCAAGCGTCGCTCCAGGCTTGGATGATCGCCAGATCAGCAACCAGGCCCGCCTGCCTATAGGCTTATGGGTGAAGGAAAGGCCAGCATGACCGATGCGTTGTCACCGCGCGAGATTCAGTCGCGCATCCGGGCTGGTGCATCCGCACAGGACGTCGCAGATAGCTCCGGCATGCCGGTATCGGCGGTTGAGCCGTTCGCCGGGCCAGTGTTGGCCGAGCGGGCGTATATCGCGAACCAGGCCACCAGAGGGCAGGTGCACCGCTCAACCACGTCGACTCACCAGACCTTGGCGGAGATTGTTGGCGACCGGCTCGCGGGGCGGGGTCTGACCAGCGCAGACGTCGCCTGGGATGCTTGGCGCGGTAATGACCGTCTTTGGACGTTGCGCGCCTCCTACCGTTCCGGCTCGTCCTTGCATGAGGGAGTCTTCCGCTATGACCCGGCCGGCCGGTTCTCGACCGCCGCCAATGACGAAGCCCGCTGGCTCGTTGGCGAGCCTTCGTCGGCGCATGGCCCACAGCGTGGACGCCGTCCGGTCGCTCGCGATGTAGACAGCGAGCCGACTATCGATCTGGACCCGGCCCGCCTCAGCGCAGCGATCGACTTCGAACCCGACGACTACTCCCCCGCCAAACTAGCGGAGGTGGACGGCATTTTCGACCTGGTAACCGAGCCAGAAATCGGCATGGACGTTCTGTACGACATGCTCGCCGGCTTCAATGAGGATTCTGTGCGGATTTACGAAGGGTTGACGCGCACGACGACCAAAGCTCCGGCCGAGGCAGCGCCAACAGATGGCGCCCCGGCGACGAAAGCGCCCCGCACCAAGCCCTCCGAGGCGCAACCCAGCGAGTTGCCGACGAAACCGCACGATGAGGCCAAAGAGCCCACGCAGCGCATCCCGAAGTCGAAGAAACGGGCCACCGTCCCAACCTGGGACGAGATCATGTTCGGCAGCCCGCAGACGGGCTAGTCGAACGGCAGCACAGCCGGGCTGAGTGTCGTGCCCGTCGGCTTGGCCTGATGAAGCCTGTGGTGAACGCGGCACAGCACCTGGTATTGGACAGTTCCACTGGCCTCACCACCGTCCATGTCACCAACCATCACCTGAGGGCCGTCCACCACCATGACGCCGTCTATGACGCGGGCGGTGTGGGTTCCTGGGCGCCCGCACCAGCACAGGGGCTGTATCGGTGTCATTTCCATGCGATCGGCCACTTCGACCAGCCGCTTCGAACCGGCCCAGAGTTCGGTGCGGCAATCAGTCAGCAGGCCGAAACAGAACACGTCGACGTCCCATTCATCCGCGGCCAGCGCCAGTTCGTCGATCTGGCTTGGCGTGTAGAACTGGGCCTCGTCGCACACAAGGAAATCGATGCGCTCGCCCCGCTCGCGAAGGTCCCGGATGAAGTCAAGGAAGCTGAAATCCAGGTCCACCTCGATGGCGGTCTCGTCCAGGCCGATGCGCGACGTGATGTGGGCTTCACCGCCCCGATCCTGACTGGTGAAAAGCCAGCCCTTGCGATCGTGAGACGACTGCGTGTGCGCCATCTGCAGAGCCAACGTCGACTTGCCGGAGTCCATCGGCCCCGCGAAGAAAACAAGTTGGCGGGGTGCTGTCGTCATACCATGCCTTTCAGTAATGGGACCAGGCGCTCCTGATCGGTGAGCGATCCGTGCATACCGATCATTTGTGCTTCGCGAGGACGCGAGGACGTCAATGCGACCCAGTCGTCGTGCAACGCCACGACAACGTCGCCGAAACGTGTCGCGACATCTGGTGTCGGCGGCGTTGCACCAAACAATGGTAAGGCCTGTTCCCTCGTGAACACATCCGCGCGGCCGCCCCACCATTTTGCCCAACGAGTGGCCACCGCCTCCGGCTCAGTGGTGTACAGGTAGCGGAATCGGGCCTCCCCCGCCACCAGGTCGATGTCTTGTGCCAATTCGGGCTCGTCATCGATGAGCACCTTGTGGGTTGGTGCAACATCGACCATCCCGTGATCGCCGGTAATCGTGAGGGTCGTGCCAGTCGGCAGGGTTTCAAGCAGTTGGCCAACGAACCCGTCAATGCGACGAAGCTGGCGTCGCCAAGCTGACGAACGCCACCCGCGGGCATGTCCGGCATGATCCAGGCTGCGGGCGTACACATAGGTCAGCGGATGCGTCTTGACAGCATCGGCGACCAGGGCGGTCTGTTCCTCCCAGTCGTTTTCATGCTCGATGCCGACGAAGTCAGCCCCGCGCAGGATTGCCCTTGTCAAGCCGGAGTTCGCGAAAACCGACGGCACAACCACTGCTGTCGGTATACCTTGCGCGCCCAGGCGCTCAAACCAGGTTGGCACCGGCTGTGCGGTCTCCGGAATGAAACTTGGGTCGTCCCACAGCATGGTGTTCATGGCAAAACCGGGACGGGTCCTGAAGGCGAAGCCGACAAGGCCGTGCTGGGCTGTGTCCACACCGGTCAGCAGGCACGTGATGGAAGCTGATGTCGTCGACGGCAGGCCCGTCATAAGGTCTGTTCGCGGCAGTGATGCCATGGTAGGCGCCAGTGATGGATCATCGTCAAGGTTGAACGAGCCCAACCCGTCGATCAGCAGCAAGACACTGCTATGTGTGCCCAGGTGCGCGGCAGCATCAGCGATGACGCCGGTCAGCCCAGGCATTTCGTTCACACACTAATCTTCCCACACTGCGGCGGCGTGCCGAATGTTGCTTTCATGTTGACCGTTGGCAAAATTGGTAGACGCCGAAGGAGGACTATGACCACCACCCTGTTGTCCGACACCGACACGCAAGGACGCATCCAGGATACGGATATCAGCTCCGAGATGGAGTCGAGCTATCTCGAATATGCCTACTCTGTCATCTACGCGCGAGCCCTGCCTGATGCTCGCGACGGGCTGAAACCTGTCCAACGGCGCATCCTGTACTCGATGGATGACGAAGGCTTGCGCCCCGACAAGGCATTCGTCAAGTGTGCCCGCGTCGTCGGCAACGTCATGGGTAAACTGCACCCGCACGGCGATGCGGCGATTTATGACGCGATGGTGCGGCTGGGCCAACCTTGGGCGATGCGGCTGCCGCTGGTTGAGGGACACGGCAATTTCGGTTCGTTGGACGCCGGGCCGGCCGCGCCCCGCTACACCGAATGCCGCATGGCTCCGGCCGCCTTGGCGATGTGTGACGGCCTGGATGAGGACACCGTCGATTTCCGTCCCAACTATGACGGCAAAGAGCTGGAGCCGGTCGTCCTGCCGGCGGCCTTCCCCAATTTGTTGGTCAACGGCGCGTCTGGAATTGCCGTGGGCATGGCTACCAACATGGCGCCCCACAATCTCGGCGAAGTGGTGGCGGCGTTGCGGCATATGTTGGACCACCCGGACGCCAGCCTGGACGACTTGATGCGGTTCGTCCCGGGCCCGGATTTCGCGTCTGGTGGCAAGATCGTCGGCCTGGACGGGGTGCGCGACGCCTATGCCACGGGACGCGGCACCATGAAGCTGCGGGCCACGGCGCGAATCGAGCAGGTGAACCCACGCCGGCGTGGCATTGTCGTCACGGAACTGCCGACGATGATCGGGCCAGAGAAGATCATTGAGCAGATCAAGGCCTTGGTGGGGGCCAAGAAACTGACGGGGATAGCGGACGTCAAGGACCTGACGGACCTGAAGAACGGGCTGCGCCTGGTGATTGAGGTGAAGAACGGCATCAATCCGGACGCCCTGTTGGAGCAGTTGTACAAGTCGACAAAGCTGGAAGATTCATTCGCCATCAACGCGGTCGCCCTGGTGGATGGTCAGCCCCGCACGCTGGGGTTGAAGCAGCTACTGGAGGTCTATTTGGACCACCGGCTGGGTGTCACACTGCGGCGCACGAAACACCAGTTGGCCAAGGCTGAGGCCCGTCTACACCTGGTAGAGGGCTTGCTGCTGGCGATGGTTGACATTGACGTTGTCATCAACATCATCCGCAACTCGGACGAGGCCAACCAGGCCAAGCAGCGCCTGATGGGGGCATTCGACCTCACGGATGCCCAGGCCACCTACATTCTGGACATGCAATTGCGCCAGTTGACGCGGCTCAGCACCATTCGCCTGGAGGCCGAGCGCGACCAGTTGCGCGAGCGAATCACCGAACTGAGCGCCATCATCGACGACCCCGCGAAGCTGCGCCACCTGGTGGGCGAGCAGTTGGCCGAAGTGGCCCAGACCTATGGCGACGCCCGGCGCACCGTCCTGCTTGAGGGTGGCGGCGTTGTGCAGGCGGTCGCTGCGACGCCGCTGGAGATACCGGACGGGCCGTGTGTGGTGATGTTGTCGTCGGCCGGTCTGCTGGGACGGGTTGATCTGCCGGAGGGTGCGGCCAGCCCGTCACCCCATGGGCCGCGAGCCAACCATGACGTGCTGGTTTCGCAGGTGACGACGACGGCGCACGGCGTCTTTGGTTTGGTTACTAACCGCGGGCGCCTGTTGAAGTACGCCGCCTTGGCGCTACCCACCGTCCCCTTGACGGCCGTGGTGCCTAACCTGCAAGGGGGCTCCCCTGTTGGCGAGTTGGTGGCCTTGGACAAGGGCGAGCGGGTACTGGCGGCTGTGCCGCTGGACGAGTCGTCAGTGCTGGCGCTGGGCACCAAGGGCGGGGTCGTCAAGCGCCTCAACCCCGAGATACTTGGCAAGGACAGTTGGGACATCATCAGACTGGATGACGGCGACGAGCTTGTCGGCGCCTGCGCGCCCGCTGACGGGGACGAGCTAGTGTTCGTCACGTCGGATGCCCAATTGCTGCACTTCCCGGCAAGCGCGGTGCGCCCACAAGGACGCCCGGGCGGTGGCATGGCGGGCATCAAGCTGACCATCGGGGCCTGGGCCATTTGGTTCGGGGCCTTACCGCCCACCAACGAACCGGAGGGTGCCGTAGTTGTTACCGTCTCGGGCACAACATCGGCCCTCCCCGGCACCCAGGCCGGCAACGTCAAGGTGACGCCGTTCAGCGAGTACCCCGGCAAGGGACGTGCCACCGGCGGCGTCCGCTGCCACCGCTTCCTGAAAGGCGAGGACACGCTGCTGATCGCCTGGGTGGGTGCGGCCCCAGCGGCAGCCGCCTCCCCCGCCGGCACCCCGATAGACCTGCCCCCAGCCACTGGCCGCCGGGATGGCTCCGGCACCCCAACAATGCAACCAATAGCTGCGGTCTCGACAAGAAGTCTCGGCTGATCATCTGATGCTAGAATCTGATGCATGAGAACGACATTGACTATCGACCAGGATGTCATGCTTGCAGCCAGGGATTTTGCGATCGCGGAGCGGCGCACTATTGGCGAAGTGATTTCAGGTTGGGCGCGCACCGGTTTGACATCGCGTCGATCTGTCCCAGCCAGCCCGGACGATGACTGGCTGATCGCCAACGGTTTGGCGCTCCTCCCCCGTCGCGATGTCACTGTCACCAGTGCAGACGTCGATCGGCTGCGCGATGAGTTGTTCGTATGACCACCGCATTGTTAGACACAAGCACCCTGATCGCGCTGCTTGATCCGTCACACACCTTTCACGCTGCTGTGGCGAAGTGGTTTCGCAGCCATGCCGATCAGAGTTGGGCCACATGCCCGCTCACCCAGAACGGGTTTGTACGGATAGTTTCACACCCGTCCTACCCACAATCTATCGCTGTTGGCGATGCCATAGCGAGCATGCGAACAGTGTGCAGCCATGCGAAACACAGTTTCTGGGCCGACGACATCACCGTCGCCGACAAGACTGTCTTTGACCATGATCACCTGCTGAGTTCAGGCCAAGTTACCGACACATACCTGCTCGGGCTAGCTGCAAGGCATGATGGATGTTTGGTCACGCTAGATCGGCGCATCGACATCGCCACTGTTCGCGCAGCCACCGCGGCAAACCTGCTCGTCCTTGATCCACGCGCATAGAAAAGTCGGCTGTCGCCCGGCCCCATCAAACCAAAGTTGAGTCATGCTTGATGCGTCAAACACAGCCCGTCTGAACGCGACTGACAGACTGAGCTGCGCGAAGTCGTCACTGAACCAACTGGGCCGTCGTAGTTACAGTTGCGAATCCACCACAGTCGAGATTGAAGGCTGTTGCCCGCATCAGTTCGGCGGCGGTGATCCGGTCTTCGGTGTCGGCCGCCGTTCTGACAAGATCGAAGGTGCGCGTCGCGTCCAGCGGCACGGTCACACGGAAACCCAAGTTTCCGCCCATGCGGGCGGTGGTCTCGACGCACATGTTCGTCTGTATTCCGCAGCAGACGATGTCGGTGATTTGCTGGTCATGCAACCAGTCAGCCAATGACAGTTGCCCAAGAAAGGCAGAGTTGACCGTCTTTGCGACCAGCAGGTCGTACCCGCTGTCTGCGACAAAATCCTTCAACTGGTTGCCAGGCTGCCCGGACGCCAGGGGCGACGCGGGGTTGACAGAGTCGTGACGGACGGCGACGATTGGTCCCATGTTGGCGTCTTGCCAATGCTTGATCAGCCGCGCAATATTGGCCTCG
>WQYR01000049.1 GCA_009781145.1 Propionibacteriaceae bacterium
CTGGAGACGCTCCAGAATCGTTGCTCAGTCAGATCGGCCCTGGGTAGACAGACACTGACGAAAAAGGGGTCAAGTGCCTGCACAATGGCATCATGATCAGGATGCATTGCCAACTTTGCTGGTGTACCACGATTGGCGAGTCTCTTGCGGGCGATGTCAACTCGATCGCGAGGGATGCTGGGATCATTGTCCATAGTCAACCAGGAGGCCTGCTCGACGTCACTGACGAGCTCACTCAAGGCCTCCGACCGGAGAGGCATGGCGACAAGGTCAATGTTTCGAAGCTTGACTCCTGCCGCAACCCGCTGCGCCACAGTGTCCTGTTCTACCTGATCAAGATCCTCAACAGGCGTGGGCGAGTACCTGACGGCAACAATTTGGGCCGGCCACCGACGGCGATGGCACGCAACCCGTGCGCACACGTCCCTGCGGCTTTGTCCGACATACTCATCGCCATCAGCGAACTCACACACATAGATTCCACATCGGGAAATCCCGCTGGGCAGGAGGGCTGCAAATGACGTGTCAGCCGAAAGCTGAAATCTGTCGAAATGTCGTTTCGCCATGCCTTCAACCGTACTCATTCACGCAGAAAGTGGACGGCCTTCTCAAAAGGGAACCGCAGTAGGTGGCACCTTCGGCGAAAAGCCGCTCTGTGTCGAGCCCGAAAGATCCGTCGGGGCGTTTCGTCATCAGCGCGTTGGTAATTGGGACATTGACGTAGCAGTCAGATACCACGGTGCGCCGGTAATGGACCACGACAGACAATGTGCTCATGCATAAAGGCTAATCCAGCAACTGCCGCTAGGACTGCCACTCCCCCGGTTTCAGTGACCGCGCCGTCAAGCCCCCGACACGGGCAGCACTAGCATTAGTGGTAGTCATACCAACATAGCTGGAGGATTCACCATGGCAAAGAAAGAAGAGCGGTTTCAGGTTGTGCACGAAGACAAAAGCCTCGAGTCTGCCAACCGTGTGCTCAGAGACAGGGAAACTGGTGTGCTCTACCTGTTCAGAATTGAAGGCTACGGCGGCGGCTTGACCGTCCTCGTCGACCGTGACGGCAAACCGCTGGTGCAAACCTACGACAAGAGTTGAGAGGGCTCAGGTTGGTGGCCGTGGTGGGCGGTGGGTCGCACCAACCCGACCTTGATCTGACGGCTCCAAAGATGTTGCGCACTCAGTAGGCTGGGACGGGACCGTTAGGAAAGGACGCGAATATGGCTGTGTGGACTGGCGATGAGCCGGAGTTCCGTCTCATCCAAAATCTGTCCGTGTCCTTGTTCTTTCGGCCCGGGATTCTGAACGAGACGGTCAGTGATCTGGCCAGCCGGGGTTACTACATTGTTGAGTTGGACTGTGCCGTGACTGAAGACACGTTCCATGGTCAGGTTGCTGATTTGCTGGATTTCCCGTCGTATTACGGGCAGAATATGGCCGCCCTCAATGACTGCCTCCGCGACGTCGCGGCCCGTGAATACGGCGTTCCGACGTCGGCGACGGGTCTGGTTGTCGTTTTGTGGCATGTTGACGAGTCCAGCTTCGCGGACCACGTGTTGAACATCTTCTGGTTCCAGTCACTGTGTGCCGCGTTGCGTGGAAACCGAATGATGATTCTTGCGCAAACCGGAGATCCGCACTATGACTCGACACACAGTATGCGCACTGCCGACAAGCGCGAGGCCCTCGTGTGGTGGAATGGTCGCGAGTCGTCGTGGTCGTCACGACCGTGAACTGAGCTAGGTGGGCCGACGCTCAAATCCTCGAACGCAGGTAGGCGAATGCGTGGTCGAGGTCGGCGATGAGATCGTCCACGTCCTCAATGCCGACTGACAGGCGGACCAGCCCGTCGGCAATACCTAGCGCGGCGCGTTCCTCAGCGGTGCACTCGACATGGCTGGTGGTGCGTGCCGGGCCGTATGTGGTCTCGACCGCCCCCAGATTGGCTGCGCGGTTCGCAAACCCGAGCTGCGGCAGCATGAGCCGTACTGCGTCCATTCCGCCCTTGAGCGCGAAACTCAGCACCCCGCCGTAGCCGCGCATCTGCCTGGCAGCGACGTCATGGTGCCGATGTGTGGCCAGACCGGGATAGTTCACCTGGTCCACCAAGTCGCAACCCTGCAGGTATTCAGCCATTTTCATCGCGCTCGTTTGTTGACGGGTTACCCGCAATTCGAGCGTCTTCATGCCGCGCAGCAGCAGGTATGCGTCCCATGGCTGAAGGGTCGCGCCGGTGATCTCGCGGTAATGGTAAACCTGCTTGACCAGCTCGTGACTGCCGCAGACGACGCCACCGAGCGCGTCTGCGTGCCCGCCGAGGAACTTTGTTGCGCTGTGCAAAACCAGATCGGCGCCGAGCATCAGTGGCGTCTGATTGATGGGTGTCGCCAGCGTGTTGTCGACGACAACCATGGCCCCCACCGCTTTGCTGGCCTTCGCAAGTCGCTCGATATCAAGGATCTTGACGGTCGGATTCGTCGGCGACTCAAGATAAAGCAGTTTGCAGCCCTTCGCGATCTCTGCCTCAATCTCGTCGTAATCTTCGGTGTCGCACAGCACGCACTCCACGTCTACGTTCGGCAGGAACTCGGTGAACATCTTGTTCGTGCCACCGTATGAATCCTTGATCGAGACCACTCTGTCGCCCGGGCGAAGGAATGTGTAGAGAATATTGCTGATGGCAGCCATCCCGGTGGCGAAACTCGTGGCCGCCTCCGCGCCCTCGAGTTCTGCACATTTTTGCTCGAACGCCTCGACCGTGGGGTTGGTGTTGCGTCCATAAATATGGCCGGGTCGCTTCTCAAGGGCCACGTCATACCACTCGTCGACGTCATCGTACGTGTAGGCACAACTGACGACAACCGGCACCTGAGACGCGTTGAACACCCGGTGGTTCTTCTCCCCCGCCCATACAGCCTTCGTGCCGATTTGGGCCTCTATCTTGTCCTCATGCATTGAGCACCGCCTTTCTAGAGTTTTCTCAATCGTACGCCTAGGCGAACTAGGCCCCGATAGGATGGGCTCACGCGGCAACAACGCGCGATGGTGACAATATGCCGATGGCCTGGACGGTTCCGGGCGTATTGTTGGACTTGCTCAGAGGAGGACGTCATGGGAATCAACAAGCTCATCACTCAAAAGGTGCTGCTGCCGCTTGCCGAGTCGCCGGAGACACGACCGTTGGTGCCGATGGTCATGGCGGCTCACAGCAAGGCAACAAAGCAAACGGCGATCGCGCTGGTGCTCTGGTGGGTTGTGGCTGTGCCTTGCATTGCGGCCTTGGCCTTTTGGCTGCCGTCGCATGCCGATCCGACCTGGGCCGACGACTCCGGGTATTTGCTCTTCGGGTTCATTTCAATTGGGTCATGGCTGCCACTGCTGGCCGGTATCGTTTTGATGATCGTAGCGTCGGTGCAAGTGCGATCCTGGTTGGTGCGTTGGCAGGTCACCAAGTGCTTGGACGGCAACTCCACACACTGTGCCCCAGAGAACATCGCGCCGATCCGGGCCGCCGTCGCTATCGGAAAACCCGAAGTCGCTTTCAGGGTGTCGGGCATCGTACTGCTGGCCTTGTTGATTGGTGGCGGCCTGCTCTGGGCGGCGGCGTTCTATCTGGCGGTGCAATCCGTCGTGGGTATGGCCGCCTCGTCGCCGAAGTTTCTATAGGCTCTTCGCCCTTGCTGCTTCAACAAGTCCGTGCCGTCGCCGGCCTGATCAGATCGTTTTCGCGGATTCAGACGCTGCTCTTGATCTACCTGCACATGGTCTTTTTTTCGCTCTGCCTGCGACCGGTCGTCGTCCCGTCGGCTGTTGGGATTGTCGCATCCCTGGTCTGTATGGCCAGTTGCTACATCAACGCGACAGCCGTCAACGACCTGACGGATGAGGCCACCGATGCCATCAACCTTGCAAACGACGAGTCACGTCCGCTGATCGCCGGCTCCGGCAGCCGTCGTCAGGTGCAGGTGACGGCCGGGGTGGCCGCCGCCGTCTGCCTGGCCACAGCGCTGATCGTCGCGCCCTGGGTGACGCTGGTGGCCGTCGTGATGTTGGGGCTCAACATCGTCTATTCGGTACCGCCAATGCGGGTATCGGGGCGCGGCGCACTTGCCCAAGCCTTACTGCCGCTGGAGTACTGCGCCTTTCCCGCACTGGTGGTGGCCGGGCTGTTTGGACGCATGAGCATTGAGTTTGTCCTTGTCATCGTGATGATGTGGCTGATCTTCACCGGCCGGCTGTTCCTGAAAGACATCCGGGACGAGGCCGGCGACCGCGCAACCGGAAAGCGAACTTTCACCGTCCGTCACGGCGCCCATCAGGCGATCATTCAAAGCGCTGTCTGGACGGCCACGGGAACGCTGGCACTCAGTGTCGTGATGTTCGTGTCTTACGACGCCAACCCTTGGTTCGTGTTTGGGTTTTGCGCCTTGTCGGTGTCAGGCCAGTTGTGGGCGTTGCACCAGTGTGACCGAGCGGCCGTGCTTCCCGTCAAGCTGCTTTACACCGGCGTCTATGGACGCTGGATCAGCCTGAAAGTCTTCTTTTACGTCGTCGTGATGGCCCTGGCGATGAGCCACGTCACCCTCCTCACGGAGTTGTTGATACTGGGTGTCACTGTCGTCATGGTCATCAGCAACATCGCCATGCTGTACCAGAACATCGATGCAAAACGACTGGCGACGAGAGGTCCTGCGACTGTGGCGCCTGCGGGCTGAAACATCGGTCGGCAGGACTATTAGCCCAGCGCTGTGTTGATGCCCGCCTCGAAACGGGTCAGGTTTTCGTCCAAAGACGCGTCGGCCACCACGATCGCATGGGCGAAAGCTCGTCCGGCCTCGACTTCCGCGGCCAGTTTCTGCTCGTCCACCCGATCATCATCGCCCCGCTGGCGAAGGCGCCGTTCCAGCACGTCGAAGGGCGCTTCGACCTGGACAACTCGCGCATATGGGAACAGCGGAACCAACTGATCGAGAACGAACACCCGCAGCAACAGCAGCGGCCTCGCCGTGCTGGTGAACTGTGGCAAGCCGTAGCGCTGGCCGAAGACGTCGACGGTGCCCAGGAAATGCCCAGAATCGAAAGTTTCGTCGTCAACGAAAACATGCCCGACGGTCTCACGCGCACGGCGTGGACGCGTGGTCCAGGTGGGCACCAACTCCAAGTCCGTCCGCCGCTTGAGCAGAGCCTGTACCAGCGTCGTCTTTCCCGACCCACTGGGCCCGATAACAACCAGCGGCGCCGGAGCTCCTCGGTCAGCCATACCCGGCAGCTTAGCCCAATTCCGTCAATCACGGGCGGGCCCTCGCTGTCACGAGGGATAATTGTCTACGAGCAAAGGAGGCTTGACATGCCAGTATCGACAGAGGTGTCTTGGCAGTTGGACGGTATCGAGATGTACGGGACGGTGGTCCGTCCCGACGGTCCGGGTCCGTTCCCTGGTGTCGTGCTGGTGGCCGGGTCTGGGCCCACGGACCGGGACTGGTGCTCGCCGTTGCTTCCCGGCGAGAACGGTGCAGGCAAGCTTTTCGCCGAGGCGTTCGCTGACGCCGGGTTCGCTTCGATGCGATACGACAAGCGCGCATCCGGCCCGCACGTCATGGAAAACCTGCCAACGCTCGCCGGGACCTTCAGTATGGCGTCCCACCTGGCGGAGCTGGTTGCCGCTGTACAGGCGTTCGTCGCGCAAGATTTCGTCGACGCTTCGCGGCTTGTCGGCATGGGTAACAGCGAGGGTACCCTTCACGTCCTTCACTATGCGACGGCCGACGAGCCCCACCCGTTCGCGGGCATTGTGCTGGCTGCGCCGCCGGGTCGTCCGGTTGGTGAGCTGCTGCTGATGCAGTTGCGTCTTCAATTGTCACAAGCCCCAGGTGGTGACGAGATGATGGCCCTGATAGAGCAGGCCTGCGCCCGCTACAAGGACGGTCAACCCATGGACCCCGACCCCAGCCTGCCCGAGCAGTTGCGCATGGTGCTGCTCAGTTTCGACACGCCCGCCAACCTGCCGCTGGCCCGCGAACTGTTTGCCGAGTCGGCGTGTGACACGCTCCCCCGCGTCACGGTCCCGACGCTGGTGCTGATTGGTGGCAAGGACCTACAGGTGGACGCCCAGGCGGACGGGACGCCGCTGCAGGCCGCAACCAGTGGAATGGACGGCATCACTTTCGAGTTCCCGCCCGAAGCCAACCACGTCTTCAAACATGAGACGCGGAGCGCCGCCGAGGTAGTTGCCGCCGGCACCGCCTACAACGACGCCGACACCCAGTTGGACGCCGAGAGCCTGAAGGTCATCCTCGACTGGATTTCTACCGTCACAGGTGCTGGAACCAGCTTCCCGCTATAGTGGGCGGATCTTCGGTTTGTCTAGCACCAGGTAGATCTCAAGGTCGCGGTTGGGCGCCATGCTGATAAAGGACCCCAATCCCAAACCGACGGCCAGGTGACAGAAGGGCCATTGGTCATCTGCGCCGCATTTGCAAGAATCCTTTGTCAAGATCTCAATGCCGTGTCTTTCTCCGTACTTTCGGATCTTGCCGGACGCCACCATTCGGGCTTTGGGAACGGAATCGTTGGCCCAGCCCCACTGCCACATGCCAAAGGACCTAGACCGCACCCCGACAATTTGCAGATTGTCACAGACAACACGGCCCCTGTTACCGAACCAGACAAACTCGCCCGTGTCAAAGTTCACCCCTATCTTGCTGCCCGGCGCCAAGCCGGCTTGCTCCGTCAGTTTCTTTTTCGTGGTTCTATCGGTCTCGCGTCCCTGATCCGCAAGGCCAATAGCCGCGTCCGTCAACTTGGCAAACGGGACATCGAACTTTGCATTCACCCTGGCCAGCCGGGCTTCCAGCACCTCTTGCGCTTCCTCCAGGCTGGACGCCCGGCCCACCTCCTCACCCCAGGCGACGGGGTGGCCGGAAGCCACCAACTTGGCCCGCAGGGCCGCCACTTCGTCCGCGTCATCCGGCGCACTCTTCGCGGCGGCGGGCTGGGGTTCTGCCTTCTCCAGACGCGCTATCGCTTCTCGGCGCATCTGCTGAAAGATCTCCTCTGGGCTCCGTGGATCGAACGGCGGGTCTTCTGATTTTGCGCTATGTGAAATGATTCCCATGTGGATATCCTGCCACCGTCGCCGTCGCCAGGAGTCTGCTTGTGGCAGACAATTCCCAGGTTTGATCGCAAACATGTCGCTTAGCCATCGCACACAACTGCCATCTCGGCTTCTCGGCACAGTTGCAGCAGACACTCTGATCGTTGCCATTTCAGTCAACCTTCTTGCCAATAGGTGATTGTTCAACCCTGTTAGGCTGGACGGGTGGCCTTCGATCCTGAGACATTGCGCGAAATAGCAGAGCAATACGACCGGGAATGCCGTCGTCTTGCCGCGTCCTTATCTGGCAGTTTCATGAGTGACACAAAGTGGCGCAAACTGTTTCGGGCCTGCTGCCAGAATCGGCACTTGATTGAGCTTTGTCACTTGAAGGAACTCGGCGCGTCGCAGGCCACCGAGAGCTTGCCCCGGTTCCCCCCTGTTGAACGGTTCGACGAAGTGTTCTGGAAAACAGGCATGGACGAGGTTGTCTGGCCGTGTGGTTTCGTCATCTATCGTCACATCGAGTGGATTCGCTTCCCCCATTCGTGGACCACGCCACGAGGTGGAGCCGGCGTGCCGCCAAAAGTCAACCATCAGGATGTGGACCGGATCGGAGCGGCAATCCTGACTGGGGGGCAATACCAAACCACTCTTGACGATGACGGGCTGACCGTTTTCGGATACGCCTGAGACCACGCCGTCCCCCGTGACACGGGATCGATCAATTGCAGAAGCGGCCCGGTTGCGTCGTGAGCCGCCGTCCCGCGTGACACGGGATCGATCCATGGTTTTGGACGGTTATGGCTTCTCAATTGAAGTCTGGCACGACATCGACGGAGCAGCAGATGTTGAGTTCCTCGTCAATCTTGATGGGACACGCTACTTCGGGTGGGCGTTCACACTCGCGGGGATCGAAGCCATAATGAGAAAGGACGGCACGACGGGAGAATGCCTCGGCGGGGCCTACTTCAGGGCTGACGGGTTGATTGTTGTGAAAGACATTTCCGGCCAGGCTCTGGTTGAGACGGTGTCTGATTTGATCAAGGAAAACGGCGGGACCTTGGAAGGCGTTTTCCCGACGTTTCACGACAGGGCGGAGACTGACGACAAGACCGCACCCAATCGGCCTGTGGGAGCCGCCACACTACGAAATAGTGCGGTTGTGCGGCCGAATTCCGTGGTTTTGGCGTCAAGACGTCACTGGTACGCTCTCGCCCCTTGCCGAGTCGACGTTTGGGTGATGTTTTGTCACGCGAGTGCCGCCCCGACCCGAGGACCGCGCCGGGTTCCAGTAGTGTTGCTCGGGTGAATGTCTTATCGCTGGTGTCGATTGCTGCTGTTGACGGGTTTCATGATTTCGCCATCGACGGCAAACAGTTGGCGACCTGGGCCGCACGGTGGACCTCACGCATGCCAGTGGGATCCCCAACGGCGTTGTGGTGACGGACGACGAACGCGATATCGAGTGCCTCTCCGGGGTGCCCCGCGCGGCGCCCCGCCTACCGTCGGGACGGACGCCACTTTATGTCTGTTCGCAATGTCATGATCTTGGTTGCGGCACGTTCAGCGTCCGTGTCAGCCAGGAAGGCGACGCGATGATATGGTCGGATTTCGCCTGGGAGTCTGAATTGGAGCCGCGCATGGAACCAGATCCAGCATTCGAGAGCGTCCCCGTGCTGCGTTTCGACCGAACCTCGTACCTGAATGTGCTCGCGCAACTGTAATGGTCAACTAGTCGTCAGGGTATCTCGACCTTGGCGCCAACGCCCATAAGGTGGGCCGAGATGCCGAGTAGCTCTGGCACCTGCTCGGTCAGTCGCAAGTAGTCGAGCAGAAGGCCCATGGTGGCATCATCCTCAAGAATCCTGTCAGCATCAAGCCATGCGGCGAACCCCTCAACGGCTAACACCTTTACATAGGTGAAGCCTGCCTCCACCAGTTCGTCCCGAAGGTCGTCAGGGCGATGGAAAAATGCGGTGGTGAAGTAGTCGGGTCTCTTCTGCGGATTCTCGTGGCAACCAGTGGCAAGATCTTCATCCATGATGGCCCGGAAGTAGCCGTCCTTGACAAACTCGTGCGCGAAACCATCAAGCAATGACGCGTAACGCGAAATAGCCGAACAGATGACCACACCCCCTGGCTTCAGCGCCCTCCACGCCTCTTGGAGAGCAGCGATCCGGGCGTCGCGTTGCTGCAAGTGATACAGCGGCCCCATTTCCAGCACCAACTCCATCTCGCCATCATCGAACGGCAGGCTCCTGGCGTCACCGCAGTGATAGCTCGCGAGTGGTGTTCCGTCGCGATCGGCCCTGGCCCGCGCCTCCTCAACATGGCGGGAAACCAAGTCGACTAGATGCAGACTGTGCCCCAACCCGGCCAGCCAAAACGAATACGGCCCCGTGGCCCCGCCGACATCGGCAATCTGCATGGGTGTCGCGTCAAGATACCGGGAAATGATGTCCTTCGAGCGGACGAATTCGAGTGCGTAGGCGGTTAGGCGAGTGTTTTCGTCATAGATGTCCCCGTACCACTCTTGGATTGGCTCGGTCATGGTGACTCTTTCGCGTTTTGGGAATCATGGTCAGATCACCAGGGGTCATCAAATGGATACCGCCGGGCTTCCAACCACTCGTCGCAGTCCTTTTCGCTGGAAATAACTTCAAGAAAGTCCAGCATGGTCAACTCATAATAGCGCGCAATTTCGCTGCACATGGCTGGGGTTATCGTGTCACATTGGCGCTCATAGTGCGCACGGAACCCGTCCGGCCACGGACCGGGCGCATAGTAAGCCCCAGCCATCCCACCGTCAAGGACGCGGCTGAGCAGATCCTGGTTGAGAGCGTTCAGCCTCAAGCATGGCGAGCCATCGTTTTCGATCACCACACGCGCACTCACATCTGGAACGTCGAAGGTGAAAATCTTGCCAATGGACAATTCCTCCATCGTGCTGCATTCCACGCCGGATGCCCGCAGTTTCGACCGCGCGGCCGTCGCATTCCTGGTCCACAACATTGATGGTCTCCACGACAGGTCATCATGCGACTTGTCGTAGATGCGCATCGTCTCCTTTTCACCCGCAGGTGCAATCTCGATGTACTCAATGTGTCCTGGCAAGGGCTTTTCAATGTGCACAACAACGAACCCAACCTTTGTGGTCCAGAATTCCACGGCTGCAGTTGGGTCTTTCGAGAAAAGAATAACCTCCCCAAACGGATGGATCATGGCGTCTTCGCCGGGCTGAAGCGCGCTGACATCATCGGGGGTGTTTGCTGGTATGTTGCTCATCGACCTCCTCACACAAGTCGATTCTCTCACACCCGGTGGTGTCGCTTCCCGCTGACGTGCCCCGTGACAGTACCTTCAGTGATAGTCCAGGGGTCAGCCACAGCAGTGCCAGCCAAAACAGAGACCTTCAGTCCAGTCATCCGGCGGTTAGCGCGGGAAAGCGACCCAGTTTGGGCACCTGAACGCCGCAGTAATGCTCAGACGCCGGACCATATCAGGCCAACTGGCTACATGCTTGTGCTAACCTCAAGCGGTGAGCGACGGTGTGTTGACGATTCGACAAAAGGCCGATCTGGTGGCTGAGATCATGACGGCGGCCACTAGCGACCCATGGGTCGTCGGCGAGTCCGGCCTGGTTCGTGGGCCGGGGACGCTGGGCGTCGCGGTTGTGCCTTTTTTGGACGAGCCTTCAAACCATATCGATCTCGAGTTCATTTTGAACGTCGACCGTCGCGAGGAAACGACGTTGTTCGACTGCGTGGCAGGTATTGGGAAGACGGCTCAGGATGCCATCAGGTGGGCACTGAACCTTTGGATTGAAACAACCGGCGCTGCCGTGTTTGAGTTGCTTCATGGGACCGGCGAAGAGGCCGATCATTTCAGCGGGGATGACCCCCATGGGTTCCCGGGCTGGCACATGGTCGGGTCCCCAATACTTGGGTACGGCATCGGAGACTCGCCGACTGCGGTGCGTGATTGGATGAGCGACGCATGCCCTTGGCATGATTTGGCGCCGCTGATTGTTCCGTCGCTGACCCGCCCCATGCTCAATGGCGTCAAATTCTTCGCTGATAGTAGTGGAACCGCTGAGGTGCGCGTCAACGGAGTTGTCAACGACGCCGCATCCGAGGCGCTCATCGCCATGTCGCCGCGGACGCCGCAATGGGCGGCGGCGCGTACATATCTGCTTCTCGTTCACCCCGACTCGCAGGAATTGTCATGAATCGCAGCCATACCGCCGCCCAATTCAATGAGGCGTCCGATGCCATCGCCTCAATGCTGAGCAAACTGGCCAAGTCGAAGCAGACGCTGGAGGCAAAGGGAAGCATTCGGCCCGGGTCATCCCAGCAGACCCTGATCGACAGACGCATTGCCGCCCTGACACTTGCCGCCGATCTAATCCAGCAGGCGCAGGTCGACAACCACTCAGATCTGAATGAGGTGTGAGTGTTCAATGCTGCTGGGGCACGGTTTGCTTCGGCGGTTTTCACGTCATTGGACGACGCGAAGGCTTGGATCACCATCAATGGATTGTCGGGCGTTCTGACCAAGTATCCGGTTGACATCGGCGTCTACGAGTGGGCCGTCGCTGGCGGTCTGTTCACCCCGAAAACCGAGCAGCAGCGCTCCTCATCATTCATCGGGGAGTTCACCACCGCCTCAATGGACCACTATCACTTCGAGAGCGGCGAACTGGGCTGACGCAGCGGGATCACCACTTGCTCAGGTATCAATGCGTTCCAGTTCCCTGAGGGCCCGGTTGCGGTAGTTGAGGTCGGAGCGCACGGTGAAACCCAGGTGCTCCCAAA
>WQYR01000050.1 GCA_009781145.1 Propionibacteriaceae bacterium
CCCATAGCGCCATGATCAATCAAAATAGGCATCACAAACCTCCATTCAAACGCGCCGCAACCTTAGCAAACGCCGCCGACTGCTGATCCTCACCAGTATCCAAATGAGACTGATGAGCCCGCAAAGAAGCCTCAAACTCATCCAACGCCCCAGTCACACGAGACGACTCGGCATTCCAATCACCCATCAACTTCTTAAACGCCGCCGCCGACTCGCCAAGAAACCTAGGAGCAAGACTTTGAACATGAGAATCAACCACACCAATCCGGCGAGTCAACTCCTCACGAGCCTGACGAGTCGCCTCAGCACCCCTCAAGATCGCACCATCTTGTTCAGACATTACCGCCATGATGACAACCCCTTTCTGTGTCCCTGTGGAACATCTCCATTGAACACCTGCCCCAGGTTTGAGGACAAGCAGCTACCAGGCTAACACACAAAAATCAAGCCAACCCCAAAACCAACATATGAGACAACAACAAGATGCCGCTCAGAAGGCCCCTCGCCAGAGCCACCAAAACACGCTTGATGCCAGAAAGGCTGCCGGGACCAAAGTAACCTGCGACAGGGCCAGGGCGATGTCGCCGACGCGGCCCACAAGCGGCGCTCCCTGTTGACTGGTGCTGGCTAGGCTGATCGACACGGCCAGTACCGCAACGCAGACTAGGCCAAACACCAGGCCCGAGGCCGGTACGAGCAGCCCGCTGGCGCCCTGAAGCACTAGGTGCCAGGTGAGTTCCACAATCACGACAACCGCTGCCGCCCTTGGCACCAGCCTGACCGTCCGCAACGCCGAGCCAGTAGGTGCCAGCGTCAAGATGACAGCGGATGCCAGCACCGTCGCCAGTGACGCCCAGGCTCGTGGCCCCGTCGACGCGCCAGGCCACAGGACGAGCCCCGTAAGGCCAGTTGCCGCCAGCGAACCAAGGACGGTCACTACAGCGACCGTGGTGTCGGAGTCCTTGACGACGCGGGTGGCCCTAGCGTCCGTCACGCGTCCCGGCGAACGGACCTGCGCGGCGCGTGTGCTGAGGGCCGATGTGGCAAGCAATGGCAGATCCACGAGCTGCTCCGCCGGAATGCGAGGTGCCAGCATGGGGGCCGCGACGACGGCGGCGACGACCAGCGCAAGCACCAACGGCGCCAGGCCAGACAGAGCACCCGCAGGCAGTACCAATGCAGATACTGCGGCGGCAACCGCAACCAAACATACGGTCGCCAGCGCGTCACCACGTTGACGCGTCCACACCCACCCAAGGCCTTCGCCGACCACAGCCAGCCATACGGCCGCCACGAGGCCCGCACGCCACTGAAGGTCAAGCGTCTGGGTGAGGACTACGGCCAGCACAACGCCAGCGGCGACGCCGACGCCCAGTCGCAGAGCAAAACCTGTGGGGGCCACTGGCAAGCGAAAATGCAGCCTGAAGCCTGCCCTTGCGGCCCTGCCGTCTGAGCCAAGCGAGCCATCCTTGCTAAAGATGAGCACCGAGCCCGGCGCAACTTGGTCACCAATCGCGCCGCTGGATGACAGAGTTTCGCCTGCCGCCGACTCGACGGTGCCGCGGAACGCTGGATCGACAGCGCCGGCGACATCAGCCAACTGCGCGGTCGGGTCAACGGCAAGATCAAGTCGCTTGGGGCCGTTCACCACCGTCACGGCTATTCGCTCGTTGGCCACATCGCACCTTTCGGAACAGGCATTCGCGAACGTGGTCCCCGTCAACACGTCACGTCCGTCACGCCTATGCTAGACGAAACGAATAAGAATCAGTACCCAGGAAGGTCCAAGTGGCCATGGCGCAGTCGACGAGTGACGTTGTCACTGTTCCCGTCATGCCCACCGGAAGCCTCGTCCTGGAGACGCCACCCGACAAGGAGACCGCCCAGGGTGGCGGCAATGTCTTGTCGACGCTGCTTCCAATGGTTGGATCCATGGGCGTCATGGTCTTCATGGCTATCAGCAACTCCAGCAACCCCCGTACCCTGCTGATGAGCGCCGCGATGGTGGTCGCCATGCTGTCGATGGCCGGGGTCAGCATGTTTCGGCAGATTGGTTCCCATCGCAACAAGATCATGTCGATGCGGCGGGAGTACCTTGCCTATCTGGCTGAGATGCGGGAAACGACGCGGACGGCTGCGGCACTGCAGCGCAAAGCCGCCCTGTGGACGCTTCCGACCCCAGACTCACTGGCGCTGATCGCCAGCCAGGGACAGCGGCGCTGGGAACGCTCGCCGATCTCGCCGACGCTGCTGCAAGTGCGGGTGGGGGCGTCCGATCAGGAACTATCTATGGAACTGACAATGCCGGAACTTGCGCCGCTAGCCGACCCTGACCCGGTGTGTTACTCTGCGGCGACGCGGTTCGTCGATACGCACAAGGTGGTCGACTCGTTGCCGCTGGCCGTGACGCTGACCCCCTTCGCCCATGTGGATATAGGCGGTGACGCGGAGATGACCCGTGCCCTGGCGCGAGCAATGACCGTTCACCTGGCAACATTTGTTTCCCCCAGTTTGTTGACCATTGCGGTGCTTTGTTCCCCACGCGTCCGCCCCGAGTGGGAGTGGGTGAAATGGTTGCCGCACGCCAGGTCGACGGTCACAGAGGACGACGCAGGCCCGAGCCGCCTCGTGGTGTCAAGCTATGACGATTTGGCGAAGTCATTGGGCGACATCACCACGCGACCGACGTTTGCGCCGCGCGTGGAGAGCATGGAGTGGCCGCATCTTCTGCTGATTGTTGATGACGCTGAATTGCCCGTAAACACACGACTGGGGTCGTTTGAGGGTGCCGCTGGGGTAACCGTCCTGACATTGGTGAAGCAGTGGGAGGCGCTAACCATGCCCACCACGTTGCGGTTGTTGTGCCGGCCCCCACGCACCAGCGACAGCCAGGGCAACGTCGACATTGTGATGCTTGGGCAAGCACCCGTGACGGGGGTGGCTGATGGCATGACCGTCGAGGAGGCAGAGGCGGCCGCGCGGCGGCTGACGCCAGACACGGAGAATGAGGATTCTGCCGAGTCTGCCGCAGTTGGGGTTGCCGATCCGAAACGGACCGCCGATCTGGCGGAACTGTTGGGCATTGGCGACATACGCGATTTCGACCAGACGCGCAACTGGCGCCGACGTAGCGGACGCGACCTTTTGCGGGTGCCTTTTGGCATAACGCCAGAGGGGATACCGGTTAGCCTCGATATCAAAGAATCTGCGCAAGGTGGCATGGGCCCGCACGGGCTGATCATTGGCGCGACCGGTTCTGGCAAGTCCGAGGTGTTGCGCACACTGGTTTTGGCGCTCGCACTTACGCATTCGCCGGAACAGTTGAACTTCGTACTGGTCGATTTCAAGGGTGGCGCCACTTTCGCGGGAATGTCTGGCCTGCCACACGTGTCGGCGATGATTTCGAACCTGGAATCGGAATTGACCTTGGTCGACCGCATGGCCGATGCCCTTCGCGGCGAGATTTCTCGTCGCTATGAGCTTTTGCGGCGCGCCGGGAATTTCGCCAACGTCACTGACTATGAGGCTGCGCGGCTGGCGGGAAAGCATGACGAGCCGCCGCTGCCTGCCCTTTTCGTCATTCTGGACGAGTTCTCGGAGTTGCTTACCGCGAAACCAGAATTCATCGATATTTTCGTGCAGATTGGGCGCGTCGGTCGATCGTTGTCGATCCATCTTCTGTTGTCGTCGCAGCGGTTGGAAGAGGGGAAACTCAGGGGCCTGGATTCCCATCTGTCGTACCGCATCGGGCTGCGCACGTTTTCGGCTGCGGAATCAAGAGTTGTGTTGGGTGTCACTGATGCCGCCAATTTGCCGGCCCTGCCAGGCATTGGCTTCCTCAAGCTTGGCAGCGATCAACTAGTCCAGTTCCGCGCGTCATATGTCGCGGCCCCGCCGCGGGGGCGAGCACACGCAAACGTCACCACATCCAGCGAAGACGAAACAGATTCGGAAGCGGTCGTGGTGCCGTTCAGCACATCACCAGTTTTTTGGACGCCACCGCGCCCAATGCGTGGTCTGAGTGAAGTAAGTGACGACACAACCGAGGCTCCAATCGTTCCCCGTAGGAGCAACCTCAGGGCCAGCGCCGTGGAGCAGCCAACGGTTCCGACACCCGACGAATCCGGCGACGGTCGTTGGGAAGGCATGACCCAAATCGACATTGGCGTTGCGCTGATGTCGCCGCTCGGCCCCAAAGCCCATCAGGTTTGGCTGCCACCGTTGGAGACGCCTGACACGTTGGACGAGCTGATGCCCGATCTGGCCGTTGACCCGACGCTTGGACTGATATCGCACAAGTGGCGCGACGGCGGTCGTTTGGTGATTCCATTAGGGACGGTTGATATCCCGCTTGAGCAGCGCCGTCAGCCCCTTGTGTTCGACTTGTCCGGCGCGGGAGGAAACTTGGCGGTCGCCGGTGGCCCACTCACCGGAAAGTCGACCTTTCTACGGTCGCTGGTCTTAGCCGTCTCCCTAACCATGACCCCCGCCGAAGCGCAGTTCTACATTATTGATTTCGGTGGTGGGACATTTGCCCCATTCAACGGTGCACCACATGTCGCGGGGGTTGTGACGCGCGACCAGACGCAGATTCTTGGGCGGGTGATGGCGGAAATCGAAGACATTATGGCAAACCGCGAAGCCTATTTCCTTGCGAACAAGATTGACTCAATGGCGACGTATCGTTCTCGCCGCGCGAATGGCCAGGTGGACGACGGACGGGGCGACATCTTCTTGATAGTTGACGGGTGGACCGTGCTTAAGACCGACTTCGATCAACTGGAGCCTCGCGTTCAGGCCATAGCTACCCGCGGTCTGGGTTTCGGAATCCATGTGATTGTCAGCGTCGGGCGTTGGGCAGATTTGCGTCAGCAACTCAAAGACGTGATGGGCACGAAATTTGAGCTGCGGCTGGGTGATCCCACCGAATCGGTGGTCGACAGGAAAATGGCGGTGCAGGTTCCGGAGGGTCGTCCCGGCAGGGGTATCGATTCAGGGCAGCATCACGTGCTCACGTCACTGCCGCGCATTGATGGTGACTCTTCGCCGCAGACGCTGGGGGACGGCGTGACGGATGCGATCAGCCGAATCACGGAGGCCTGGACTGGCAGCAATGCGCCGAAGCTCAAGCTTTTGCCGACCAAGGCCAGTCTGAAAGAGTTGCGGGTGAAAGCCGCCGACGAGCCTGGGCTGATACTTGGTGTCGAGGAGCGTCACCTTGATTGTCTTCGCTTTGACCCCGCCCGCGAGAATCACCTGGCGCTATTTGGTGATCAAAAATCAGGCAAGACAACCTTCTTGCGTTCGTTGAGCCGGGAAATAACGCGCACTGCCAGGCCAGAGGACGCACAGGTATTCCTGATCGATGTTCGGCGCAGTTCATTGGGGGAAGTGCCGGAAGCCTATCTGGCCAGTTACATGGCTACGCGCGAGGATGCCACCGAAATGATGGGCGGGTTGGCCGAGCTTCTCAAGGGCCGCCTTCCGAGCCGTGACGTGACCCCCGAGCAACTGCGGACTCACTCTTGGTGGAAGGGAGCATCCATCTGGGTGTTGGTGGATGATTACGATTTGGTGGCCACGCAGTCGAGTAACCCGTTGGCTGTGTTGCAGCCGTACTTGGCGCAAGCCGCAGACGTCGGGTTGCACCTGGTGGTCACGCGTCGAAGCGGTGGTGCCGCTCGTCAAGCCTATGATCCGGTGTTGCAGGCCTTGACCGAACTTGGCGCCACAGGCATCATGCTGTCCGGCAGTCCGGACGAGACGCCCGTGTACACGGGCGTGAAGTTCCAGCGGGCCGTCCCTGGCCGGGCTCAAGTCATCAGCCGCGACCTGGGTCGTCTGACAGCACAGTTGGCCTGGAGCGACCCGACCGTGTAACTGTCGGCTGCTTGTTGGTGGCGCTCGCCGCAGTGTAGGTTTGTGCCTTGACTGATGCAGATCAACACCAGTCAGGGGCACTCCGGCAAGTGCCAAAGTGACGTCCGTGGCCTTGCCATCGTTTGACGGCCAGACCTGCGCAGGACGATCAGGACGACAGCGGCCACTGGTTGGCCGGTCGTTCATCCATGCCAAACGATCGCCGTCTCATCTCGTGGGATTCCCTTGTGGCGTGCCATGACGGGGTGCTAGCATCTTGCCATGGTGCTCGTGGCAGAGTTCCAAGAGATGTTTCTGCCACGGCAATGCACCGTCGACCTCGCCGCAGGCACGAGCGGTGGATCTGGGCGGACCAAACAGGATACAGAGGGAAGTGTCATGGAGCGGGTGAACCATAGCGACTCGGGCAACACTGTGACAACTGATTACGAGGCGCTCCGCGACTTGGCCGACGACATGGCCAAGCAGGCCGGTGCAATGGAATATGCGCTCGATCTATTGCAGGGACAGTGGAACCAGATGACGTCAATGACATCTGGGCTCACCACTGAGGCGTTCCGGATCACCTCATCCGGCTGGATGGCTCACATGCGCACTCTCGTTTCGGCGCTTGATGAGGCACACGGTTGGGTGCTGCGCCGCATCAGAAATGTTCAAGACGTTGAGGCTGACGCGGTAGCGCGTCTGGCGAGAATATGAACGGACACTGATATGGCTAACTACGCTGACCTGCCAGACTACGTCAACAATCTGGTCAAAGCCGCTATTGATGCTCATATGCGGGAGCGGTTTTTGTTTGCTGCTCCGATTCCGGTCGTGGACGGATTCTACAGGATCTGCGACATGTCGACTTCGCCGGCATTTATTATGAACGTTGCGTGCCCTGACGCTTCAGGGAACGGCGGCGGTGAATCTTCCTTTTATGACTTGGGTCCGCTTGCGGAATACCTTGAGGAGCAGCCGGGAGTGCTCCAGGAATATGACCAGACTCATCAGTTCGCCTATCTTCGCGCGCGTGTGCACCAGATAATTGAAGGCGATCCATGGACGGGAGGTGTCCTGAAATGGACAGAGTTGCCACGTCCCAGTGGTTTCGATGACACAATCAGTGCCTTGGGCACAGCAATCGGTCTACTGAGCGTAGACGATGCAGGAAACTTCATTACGCGAAGGGTCGCGGACATCAAGAATACGTTCAATCGTGCCGATGCCAGCGGGACCCAACTGCCTGGCACCGATCCCATGAGTGGCGACTTTGTGCAGGCCCTTCGCCTCATGCTGACAGGTGATCCGAGTGATGACCATGACAAGACGCCAGGGCAGTGTGGGCAGTTGATTACGTTTTGCAAGGGCATACATGATTATTTGGTCGTGCTTGATTCCTTGCTAAGGGCGGAGCGCGGCGTGTGGGAGAGCGCCCGCCAGGATGTGGCTGACGTGGTTTGTGGGGCGGTTGACCAGTTCAATGGTTGGTGGCCACTCACATCAATAAGTCTCAGCGAATTGGTAGCAGGCCTTGCGCTGGCGGGCGATCTTTTGGCGCTGACTGGCCCCGGAGCTGGGGTTGGAGCGTTTTTCGGTATTCTTGCTGACCTTGGATCCGTCGCAATGGCATTTAACACGAACACCACCATGTCAATCGACACCGCCAAATTCGGGTCCGTCGAGGAACTCCTCGGTGGGTTTGAGAGGTCACTGAACGCTTGGTCTGATTCAGACGGTGCCAGAGCCAGCGTTAACCAGGGCATTTTCGCTCGGGAGCTAGACCTGTATTCGGATTCATTTGACCTGTCCGACAGCGCTCCAAAAGCGAAGGTTATCCCCGGCAACCAAGATCTGCTCCTCAGCTCAGTTGATTCGATTAAGCTAAGTACTGGGAATGTTACGTCTGGCGACCTTGACGGGTTGGTCACTGTGGCGGCCCTCGTCGGCCAAGTCGCGGAAGAGTTGAAAACTGTGGCGAAACTGATCCGAAGCGTTGCCGATTCTGCTTCGATGCTGGCATGGCACAGGCCGGGTGGAATCGGTTATGTCGTATTCGATGCCGAATATGGCCCTTTTCGGAAGTGGAACGACTTTGCGGGGGCAATAATCAACCTGACTGACGATGCCGGCGTTGATCTGCGCCCTACAGTCCGCGTGCTCCTCCAAATTCAGAAACTGATAACGGACTACCGCGACAAAGTGGAGCAATGCGACCTGGGCGACGCCCATGCTTGCGACGCCATAAAGCATGGCTGGTGAACCATGGCGTTGTTAGGCAGAGCATGCAGCGGTTATGCCCGCGTCCACCAGGTTGTACATGTTCGCCACTTGGCGGCTGTGATTGCGGTGATCATCCCTCTTTGCGTTGGTGGCTGTGTTGCTGCACCGTCCCAGTCGTCCTCGAATGTGGTGCCAGACAAAGCATTTCAGGCGTGTTTGAACAGCTATCATGGTCAAGATGGTTCTGCTGATATCACGCCCACGCAGCTTGGTTCTTTACATGGCGAAGTGGACTGCGTCGTACATCATGTGGTGTCGATCGAAGGCGCCCAGTATCTGGCCAATATCACCGATTTGGGTCTTTCGACCAACGAGGTGAGTGACCTGACTCCGGTGTCTGGCCTTGAGAACCTGGAAACGTTGAATCTCGAGGCTAACAAAATAGGTGATTTGACTCCATTGTCTGGGCTGAAGGCCTTGACAACCCTTGACCTTTCGAGCAATAAGGTAATTGATGTGACCCCTTTGTCTGGTTTGACAAGTCTCACAACCTTGCTGTTGAACTACAACAATGTGAGTGATCTGGCGCCCCTTTCGGGCTTGACAGACCTCTTCCATTTGGGCTTGTCTTACAACCAGATCGGTGATCTAGCGCCCCTGTCTAAGTTGAACAGTCTGACTGCACTTGAGTTGGCTCACGACCAGATTGGTGACGTTAGCCCATTGGCGGGGCTGTCAAATCTTCGGGGCCTTGGCTTGGCTGGTAACCAGATCAGTGACGTCACTGCTCTGGCAGGTTTGAATGTTTCGGTGTTTGATCTTCGTGAGAATCGAATCGCCGACCTTTCTGCACTAGGAAACTGGCAGGACTGCCATGGCGGCCACTCCTGTGAACTTGATGCCACGTTGCAACAGGTTGATCTTGGAAGCGTCGCGCTTGGAACCGTGCCTGTGCCGATCGTTACGACCGCTGGGCACGAAATGGCTGTAAGCGTAACGGCGGGCCCGGCTGTGATCAATGGCGATGGCACAATCACCTACACTTCTGCTGGACGCGTAACATTAACATGGGACACCACGACTAACTCGCAGTCTGACCAAAAGTTCTTTTCGGGGATGGCTTTCGTGACGGTTCTCGCGCAGTAGGCCTGGTCGATAATGATGGGCGGGTTGGCCGAGCTTCTCAAGGGCCGTCTTCCGAGCCGTGACGTGACCCCCGAGCAACTGCGGACTCACTCTTGGTGGAAGGGGGCATCCATCTGGGTGTTGGTGGATGATTACGATTTGGTGGCCACGCAGTCAAGTAACCCGGTGGCTGTGTTGCAGCCGTACTTGGCGCAAGCCGCAGATGTCGGGTTGCACCTGGTGGTCACGCGTCGAAGCGGTGGTGCCGCCCGTCAAGCTTATGATCCGGTGTTGCAGGCCTTGACCGAACTTGGCGCCACGGGCATCATGCTGTCCGGCAGTCCGGACGAGACGCCCGTGTACACGGGCGTGAAGTTCCAGCGGGCCGTCCCTGGCCGGGCTCAAGTCATCAGCCGCGACCTCGGTCGTCTGACAGCACAGTTGGCCTGGAGCGACCCGACCGTGTAACGACGACTTCGGCACTGAGTCGCAGGTCGTCTAGATTCAAGTTCATTCGGTATGTCCTGGTTGGGCTATACTCATGCGCAGGGATCTTTTTTGCTGTCGCGATTGAAGGCGTGATGAATCGGTAAGGGATTTGTGCCGCTGATCTTTCGAGGGAAGGATTAGCGTCATGGCTAACCGTTATGATCCGTTGAAGAAGGATCGTGCTATCAAGATGGTGTTGTCGCATCTGAGCGAGTACCCGTCTGTGTATAAGGCCGCGGCGGCGATAGGGCCGAAGGTCGGAGTCGGGGTCGAGTCATTGCGCCGTTGGGTGCAGGACAGTTTGACCAAGGACACGCCCGAGGGGGCGGCCGCTGAAGTGGAGTCGAAGAAGATCAAGGAGTTGGAGCGGAAGGTCCGCGATCTGGAGGAGGCCAACGAGATCTTGAAGGCGGCCTCGATTTTCTTCGCTGGGGAGCTCGACCCCCGTCAACAGCGAAGGTAGTGGCGTTCATCGATTTGATGAGGGGTAGGGGTTTCCGGGTCGAGTCGGTCTGCCGTGTCCTTGGTGACTACGGGATTAAGATCGCCGCGAGAACCTATCGGGCGTTCAAACAGCGCCCGCTATCGGCTAGGGCGAAAACAGACGATCAGTTAACGTTGTTGATGCGCCAGTTGCGCGAAATCCCTGACAGCCAGGGGCGTCTGCCCCGGGAGCGGTTCTATGGGCGCCGCAAGATGCGGGCCCTGCTGGCCCGCCGCGGTGTTGTGGCCGGGGAGGAGAAGATCGGGCGGCTGATGCGCGAAGCGGGCATGAAGGGTCTACGCCGGGGACGCCGGATCGTCACCACCCGCAAGTCCACCCCTTCCGCCGGGGACCTGCTGAAACGCTGCTTCGCCGCTGACGCGCCGAACAAGGTGTGGGTCACCGATGCGACCTATGTGCGCACCAGTTCCGGCTGGGTGTATGTCACGTTCATGACCGACGCGTTCAAACGCAAAATCGTGTCATTCCACGGCTCCACCCGCCTGGATGAGCGCCTCGTCAAAGAAACCCTCGTACTGGCTTTGGGGGAACGCCGCCACGATGGTCACCCGATCCCTGAAGGCCTGATCCATCACAGCGATCACGGCAGCGTCTATACGGCCCTACGTTACGGCGAGCAACTCGCACTGGCCGGTATCGTGCCGTCGTTCGGCACCGTCGGCGATTCGTACGATAACGCGTTGGCTGAGACTGTGAACGGCCTTTACAAGGCTGAATGCGTTGACCAGGACGGCCCGTTCGCCAACCTCGCCGATGTCCTCGACGCTACCGCCGGCTGGGTCCACTGGTACAACAGTGCCCGGCTCCACGAATACCTCGGCTATACCACTCCAGACGAAGCCGAGGCAGAGTATTATTCACACCAACAGCCGCTGGAAACCCAGTAGGTCAAACAAAAAACCAGCGGCATGAAAACCCTACCGGTTCAGTTGGTGTTCAGCCGGAATCTTTGCGTCGCTGGGTGCAGGCGGAACGGTTGACTGGCACGCCGGAAGGTGACGCGGTCGCGGACAGGTTGGCGGAGTCGAAGCGGGTCAAAGAGTTGGAACGCAAGGTCCGCGATTTGGAGGAAGCTAACGAGATATTGAAGGCGGCCTCGATTTTCTTCGCCGGGGAGCTCGACCCCCGTCAACAGCGAAGGTAGTCGCGTTCATCGATCAGATGCGCGGTCGGGGTTTCCGGGTCGAGTCGGTCTGTCGGGTTCTTCGGGACTATGGGATACAGATCGCCGCGAGAACCTATCGGGCATTCAAGAAACGTGTGCCGTCGAAACGTCAG
>WQYR01000051.1 GCA_009781145.1 Propionibacteriaceae bacterium
GCCTCGGCGGGCCGTGACGCGACGATCCTGGCCAGACGGTCGATCTCGTCCTCTGCGTCAATGACGATGCGCCCAACCGATTGCTCGACGGCGAGTTCCAACTCTTCATTGGACTTGTTGTTGCCGTGCAGGGCGATCAACCTTGGCGGCACGCCACCTTGCAGTGCCGTCGTCAACTCGGTGATGGAACAGACATCGACACCCAAGCCGCACTCAACCGCCCACCGGGCAATCGTGCGCGTCAGGAAGCTTTTGCCCGCGTAATACACCTGCCATGGCGCGAAAGCCTCGCGAAAAGCCGTGGCGCGGGCACGGAAATCGGCCTCGTCCATCACGTACAGCGGCGTACCAAACTCGCGCACCATGTCGGTGGCCGACAACCCGCCGATGGTCAAAACGCCCTGCGGGCGCGACGCGGTCACCGGCCAAATGACCGGCCTGTTGGCGTCAGACTGCGGGGTCAACCATTCGGGACGAAAAGACATAGCATCCATACTGTCAGATTGAAGACCACCGGGTTCACACCGTCTTCCCAGCCGAACGCCAGCAAACAACCCCTCCGACCTGGTAGGCTTGCCTGTTTGTAAGCCCCCGTAGCTCAGGGGATAGAGCACCGCCCTCCGGAGGCGGGAGCGGGCGTTCGAATCGCCCCGGGGGCGCATTCGTGGCACGCAGGTGTCGTGGGAAGGCAGTAGCGCATGGCGATTGACGCTGCAGATATCGCCATTCGTCCGTCGCCGCACCGGGCCACTCGGGCGGCTCAAGCCTTTTTCAATTCGGATCGGCTGGAATCGCCGCACTTCCTGATCTTGCTGTGGTTTGCCACCCGCCTTGTCGTCATCGGCGTGTGGGCACTATTGCGCACGGGGTCTCAAGGTGATGTCGCCTACTACTTTGACCATATCGCCGCTTTGGGCCAGTCCGGACCGGCCACGGCCATGCCCGAATACCCCACGCCCGCGCTTTGGATCCTGAGCGTGCCCTACCTGCTGGCGGGTGGTGACGCGACGCGCTACATGGTCGCTTTCTGCTGCCTGATGCTGGCGCTGGATGCCGCCTTCTCGCTGAGTCTTTGGCGGTTCGGCGGCCAGCGGCGAGGGCAGGCCATCGTCATCTGGACGGTGTTCATCGCCTTCATCGGCCCAACCGTCTACCAGCGTTTCGACCTGATCACCAGCGTGTTGGCCGGCTGGGGGCTGATAGCCGCATGGCACAAACGGCCCGTCATCGCGGGCATGCTGGTGGGCGTGGCGGCTGCCGTCAAGCTGTGGCCCGCCCTGCTGTGGCCGGCCCTGTGCGGCGGTTCCAGACCGCGCGCCTGGCGCGTCACCATAGCCATGGCCATCACCGGTAGTGCGCTGGCGCTGGCGTCGCTGGCGTGGGGCGGCTGGGATCGTCTCGTGTCGCCGCTGACGTACCAGTCGGATCGCGGCCTGCAGGTCGAATCGGTGTTTGCCAGCATCCCCATGCTGATGCGATCGTGGCACATCGGCGACTATGCGGTGACCATATCGCGGTACCTGGCCTTTGAGATCTGGGGCACGGGCGTGCCCTTCTGGCTGTCGGTGGTGTCGGTGGCAGGCATGGCCGGCTACGCACTGATCGTGGTCGTCTACGTGATCTGGTTGATCCGCGGCCACGGACGCATGATCGAGGGCTGCGTTCTGACGCTGCTGGTGATCGTCATCCTGATCGTCACCAACAAGACGTTCTCGCCGCAGTACGTCATCTGGCTGGGTGGGCCGCTGGCGGCCACCTTGCTGGTCGTCGGCGACACCCGACCTCGCAACGACACCCACCCACTTGACACCAGGGAAGGCGAGCTCGACAAGCATCGCCTGGTCAGGATCAGTTGGCTGACGCTGGCGATCACCGTTGCCACAATCATCGTTTACCCGCTCGGCTACGCGCCATTGACGAATGACACCTCGGGCTTGCTCTGGATGCGCCCGATAATCACCCTCGTGCTGGTGGCCCGCAACGCCATGATGGTCTGGCTTTTTGTCGAACTGGCCAGGTGGTGCGTCAGCTTCTTGAAACCCAGCGCTTGGCGATTGGTCCGTGCATGACGCGTACCGAACGCGATCTACGACGACATGCGGTGATCCTTGGCCTCGGGTGGGTAGCCACGCGTACTTTCATGGTCTATGACTGGTGGGTTTCCAGCCAGTTCATCATGAACGACGTCTCGTACTACTACACCCAAATGGGCAACCCAGGCTCGTCGGCCTTGGTTGAATACCCGACGCCGATTCTGTGGTTGATGCGCTTCATCTACTTCATCACCCAGGGCAGCTTCGACAGCTTCTTCAACCTTGTCGTAGCCCTGATGGTGACACTGGACGCGCTGGTTGCCGCCGTGCTTTTCTGGCGCGCGTCGACGGCCGCCGCCGTCAACTGGGTGGTGTTCCTGGCCTTGCTTGGGCCCATTATGTGGTTCCGCATCGACTTGATACCGGCCGCCGCGGTAACGCTCGGCTTGCTGCTGTTGGCCACTCGTCCGGGCGCCGGTGGAGCGCTGCTCGCGGTCGGTGCCGCCGCGAAAATCTGGCCCGCTTTGCTGATCTTGCCGGCGCTCGGACGCACCACCGGCGCCCGCCGCCGAGGCATTGGCTTCGGCATTGCCGGAGCCAGCCTTGCGCTGTTGTCGCTGTTGTTCAACGGCTGGGCCCGGTCGATCTCGCCCATCACCTGGCAAGATCGTCGTGGTCTGCAAATCGAGTCCTTACCCGCCACGTGGGCCATGATCCGGCACGCCGGCACCGATACGGTGCGCGTCGTCTACACCGACTACCACGCCTACCAAGTCATCGGGACGGGGGTGAGCAGCGCCGAAACCGTGGCCGACTGGCTGATGGCCGCGGCAATCGTCTACGCCATCGCGATCGCGGTGCTGCTGGCATTGGTGCCTGCCCTCAAAGACGGCCCCAAGGCTACCGACCGTCCCGGGTTGGGATTCGCCATCGTCTTGGCCGCAGCGGCGACCATCGCGGCGATGATTGCCGCCAACAAGACCTTCAGCCCCCAATACCTGATCTGGCTGGCAGGACCACTTGGTCTGCTGCTGGCGGGCGCCAAAACCGCGTCGCAGCGATGGTGGGCACTCACCGCAGCGGTGCTCGGGTGCATTATCGCCGGCCTCACGCAACTCATTTTTCCGCTGCACTACAACGGCTTGACAGACAACCCCGGGGACCCGGCTGCCACCGCCATGCTGGCGTCCAGAAACCTGCTCATGGCCATCCTGGCATTGGGACTGATGGTTTGGGCTGCCCGCAGCGCTTGGCGCGTTGCCAACCCGCTTCAGTAGACTGCTACCCATGAACGTTGGCGATCGCGCAACATTCGGCGACAACGAATGGCTGATCGCCTCTATGCGGCGGCGTTTTGACGCCGACCCCAGCAGCGTCGGCGCTGACTGGGCCGCCTTTTTCGGCGGTGGCACCACCGCCGACGCGGCGAACACCGAACCGTCACCCCAGGAAAGCCTGCCGGTGGTCGCCGACCGGCCCCCCACCGGCGGACCGCTTTCGGCGGACATGCCGGAAGTCCGACCCGCCGAAACCCCCAACGCCTTGACCTTTGAGAGGCTACGCGGTGCCCGGCTGGCCACGGTCGGCAACATGACGGAATCGCTTCAGGTGCCGACCGCCACGTCGTTCAGGGCCGTGCCGATGAAGCTCGTCATCGAACAGCGCGCCACCATCAACAACTTCTTGCGGCGCACGCGCGGCGGCAAGGTCAGCTTCACCCATCTGGTGGCCTTCGCACTGATTCAGGCGATCAAAGACACCCCGGTTATGAACGATTGCTTCACCGTCGTCGACGGGCAACCAACGGTGCGGCACAACCCGTCGATCAACCTTGGTGTTGCCATCGACCTCAACACGGGGCCTGACCGAACCCTCGTCGTGCCGGTTATCCGGGGCTGCGAGGCGATGAACTTCGGCGAGTTCTGGCGCACCTACGAAGACGTCGTGGGACGGGCCAAAGCCGGCACCGCACAGGCTGACGACATGACAGGCGCAACGGTCTCGATCACCAACGTCGGGGCCATCGGGACGATGGCGTCGCGGCCCCGGCTGATGGCCGGCCAGGGCACTATCTTGGGCATCGGGTCTATCGACTATCCCGCGCCGTTCGGAGGCACCGCCGAACGCCGACTGGCCGATTTCGGCGTTTCAAAGTCGATGACCATTTCGTCCACCTATGATCACCGCATCATCATGGGCGCCCAGTCCGGGGAGTTTCTGGGACGCATCCATGCTTTGCTGCTCGGAGCGGACGGCTTCTACGACGACATCTTCGAGTCGCTGCGAGTGCCATACCCGGCACTCCATTGGGCAACCGATTCTGCCGAGCCCGGTACCAACCGTGACGCTCTCGTGGCGTCCCTGATCGCCGCGTACCGCCAGTTCGGGCATCTGCAGGCCGACATCGACCCGCTGGAGTACCGCACCCGCACACACCCAGACCTCGAGCTGGAGGCCCACGGACTGACCCTGTGGGATCTCGACCGTCAATTCCAAGTGCTCGACCTGGGAGGCGAAGGAACTGCCACCCTGACGCTGCGACAGGTGTTGGACCTGCTTCGGGACTCGTACTGCCACACCATCGGCATCGAATACACATACATTCAAGACCCCGATCAGCGTCTCTGGTGGCGGTCACGTGTCGAAATGCGCCACACGCCGCGGGCCACCGCCGACCAACTGCGAATACTCAATGAACTGATCGAAGCCGAGGTTTTCGAAACCTTCCTGCAGACCAAGTATGTGGGCCAGACCCGCTTCTCGCTGGAAGGCGCAGAATCGGTCATGGTGCTGCTGGCCGAATTGTGTGAACAGGCCGCCGACAACTGCCTAGACGAGGTTTGCATAGGCATGCCGCACCGGGGCCGCCTAAACGTGCTGACGAACATCGTCGGCAAGGCATTAGGCCAGGTGTTCCGCGAATTTGACCACCGGGCGCCGACGTGGGACGACATCTCCGGCGATGTGACCTACCACCTTGGCAACGACGGCAGCTACGTCGCCGCCTCGGGGCGTTCCGTGCGCTGCTCTGTGGCCGCCAACCCGTCCCATTTGGAGGCCGTCGACCCCGTCCTTGAGGGCATTGCCCGCGCCAAGATCGACCACTTGGGTGACCCAGACGGCACCGCACTACTGCCCGTGCTGATGCATGGGGACGCGTCTTTCGCCGGTCAGGGTGTGGTGTACGAGACGCTCCAAATGAGCACTCTGAAGCCTTACAGCGTCGGCGGCACCATCCACATTGTGGTCAACAACCAGCTTGGTTTTACAACGGCCCCAAGCGACGCCCGCTCGTCTGTCTACTGCACCGACGTTGCGAAAGTGGTGCAGGCGCCGGTGTTGCACGTCAACGGAGATGACCCCGATGCTTGCGCCCGGGCTGCCGAGCTGGCTTTCGCCTACCGCGCGCAGTTCCATCGCGACATCGTCATCGACCTGATGTGCTACCGCCGCCGCGGGCACAACGAGGGTGACGATCCGGGCCTGACGCAACCCCTGATGTACGACCTGATCGAGCAGAAGAAGCCCGTGCGCACAATCTTCACCAGCGCCCTGATCGGCCGCGGCGAGATCACGACGACCGACGCCGAAGCGGCCGCCACCCGCTTCCGCGCCCGGCTGGAGGAGGTCTTCAACAATGTTCGCGACCCGGCGGTGCCGCCCGAACCGGATGAATACCGCAGCGCCCCCCGGTACCCGGACAAGAAGCGAGAAAAGGCCGCCTCACCCGTCACCCAGGCGACCATGGACGCCGTGGCCGACGCCTACGCGAGCCTGCCTGACGGGTTCTCGGTGCACCCCAGGCTGGCGCCGCAACTGACCCGTCGCGCCGAGGCCATCCGAAACGGCCCGGTCGACTGGGCCAGCGCCGAACTGCTGGCCTTCGGCTCGCTGTTGATGGAGGGCCATCGGGTGCGCCTGGTAGGCCAGGACACCCGTCGGGGAACATTCTCGCAGCGCTTCGGAGCCATCGTCGATCGCGTCACCAACCAGGCCTGGGTGCCACTGAAGCACCTGAGCGACGATCAGGCCCCCTTCGAAATATTCGACGGAATTCTCAACGAGTACGCCGCCATGGGCTTCGAGTACGGCTATTCGGTGGCAGCGCCTGACGCCCTTGTGTGCTGGGAGGCCCAATACGGCGACTTTGCAAACGGCGGGCAAACCATCATTGACGAGTTCATCTCGTCCGGCCAGACGAAGTGGGGCCAGGAGTCTGGCGTTGTTCTTCTGCTGCCCCACGGTTACGAAGGCGCCGGCCCCGACCACTCGTCAGCCCGAATTGAGCGCTATCTGGCATCCTGCTGCGACACCAACATGACCGTGGCACAGCCGTCCACGGCGGCCAGCTATTTCCATCTGCTGCGCACCCACACCCTGGTCGGTTGGCATCACCCGTTGGTGGTGGTGACGCCCAAGTCGATGCTGCGCAACCGCCTGGCCGATTCGCCAACCGAGGACTTCATCAACGGCACCTGGCATCCCGTGCTGGCGGACTCGACCGTCGAGCCCACCAAGGTGCGCCGCGTCCTGCTGTGTTCTGGCAAAATGCGCTGGGATCTGGTGGCCGAACGAGCCAGACGCGGCCTGGACGCGAAGGTGGCCATAATCGCCGTGGAGAGACTGCATCCCGTGCCCAGGGAAGCCCTGATTCGGGCCCTGAAGGCCTACCACAAGTCCGTCGATGTCGTCTGGGTACAGGAAGAGCCAATCAATCAGGGCCCATGGCCATATCTGGCTGAACACCTGCCCGCCGGCACGGTTGGCATTGGCCGTCCGCCGTCTGGAGCACCAGCTGCCGGCTCTCCTTCAGCCAACGCGGCGCAGGCGTCTGCACTTCTGGATGAAGTATTTAGCTAATTTGGCTAAAAAACCGGGCGCAAAAGCTTGACAGGTGTGGCATCCTTGAGTGGGGTAATCCTCCAAGCTGAACTGAGGAGTGTAATGGACTGGCGCCATGAAGCGGCTTGCCTGACCGAAGATCCGGAGTTGTTCTTCCCAATTGGCAACACCGGACCGGCGTTGGCGCAAATCGACGACGCTAAACGAGTCTGTCGGCGATGCCCCGTGCGCGAAGAGTGTCTGCAGTGGGCCATCGATGCCGGTCAAGATCACGGTGTGTGGGGCGGCATGAGCGAAGATGAGCGCCGCGCGATGAAACGCCGCGCAGCCCGCTCGCGGCTACGCCTAGCGTGACTCGCGGCTCCTCACTATCTAGCAGTAGTGATGATGTTTTGGCTGTGGTAGGGGCATGGCCTTTGCCGCGCGGCATACCAGGCCCGTCTAAATGGACGAGCTGCACCGCTTCACCGACCCGGCTTGGGCTGACCTGATGTTGCAGCTACGGCAACGCGAGCCTGGGGCAGCCCAGGTCCTTCTCGACTCCGGCGCGGTCGTCCCGCACGCCAACATCGAGAAAGCCCAGGCCGAGATTGCGGGGGCATCATCGACGGGCTAGACATCCACACGCCCAGCCTGGCGGTCGTGGTGACCAACGCGCAGGCCCACCAGATCAACCAGGCTGTACAGGCCGAACTTGCCGCCCGGGCCGGGGCAGATCTCTCGGCTGTTCCGTTCGCGCCTGGCGTGTGTGACGGGCAACCAGAAGTGCTGCACGTCGAGGACCGTGTGCAAACCCGGCTCGAGGATTCCCGGCTCACTGTCGCCAACCGCGACGTTTGGACGGTAGCCAGGATCGACCAGGACCAGCGCACCATGGAAGCCCATGCCGCCGACCGCCACCGCCGAGAACATGCAACTCTCCTGGCATCCACGGCCACGGTGCAGGCGACATAGGGGCCTGCTGCATCGGTGGCGTCGGTTAGCAGCAGGTCGGCGTGGCCGTTGGTGGTTTTCGCCTTGGACACTGTGCGCCACCAGCTCCACCAGTGTCCATATCGTTTCAGACAGCCCACAAGACGCCATCGAGGACGCCCTGAGGCGCGACAGGCCGCTCAGGGCCTAGAGACCAGCCCAGCAGGCCGCGCAAGCCGCCGTTGGCGCGATAGCGCCTACAGGCCGCCTTCGGCACGTGTGTTGCGCAAGGCCAAAGCGGCGACCTGCTGCAGGCCCTCTAGAACCGTTGGCAGGGCGGCGATCTTCACCGCCTCATTCGGCAGCTGGACCACATCGAACAGCAGGCAACCCCAGCTGACATCACCACAGCGGCAATGGCCCGGCATCGCCTTGGCACCCCACGGCGCGACCCCTACCAGTCCCAGTACAGACCCCCACACCAGGGCCCCGGCGCGGTGCGTCAGCACCCCGTCCCCGTCGGCGCCATCCTCTAGCGCCAACTAGTTTCCGTCAAAGCTATGGCCTCCACCGGCGCCAAAACTTCATGCCGATGGAGGCCAAGGCTAGGCGCTCTAGTCAGTCCAGCGCGGAGGGCCCGGGCGTGTGAGCGAGAGCAGCGCTCTTTCGACGCATCCGCTGGAAAATGTTCCACACGATCACTCCGGCAATGCACAGGCAGTAGAGAATACTCAACTCAACAGACCCAATGCGCAGACCAGCGAATGTGAGCACCAGCGTAATCGCAATTGGCCCAAGCAAACACACGATTACGGATGCGACTACTTGTCTTTTCACTAGTTAAGCGTGGTCGTAATGTCGGCTGTGTTGTTTGGGTGGGCGACAATAGTGCCGATGAGTGTCTTCTTCATGTTACTCTCCTTGTCGCTTGTGTGGCCGAAGAAGGCCTCCAGCCGCGTAAGTAACCCGGCAACCTTTGCCAGGCCTCTTTCCCGGAGTCTCGCGTGAATATGTGCCCGCATTATCTGGGCACTTTCGATAACCGTAAACAAATGTTACTCAAATCAACTTGGCTGAGTCAAATTTGCGGCGATCAGGCGGGAACCCGTTTCGGTTAAGGTCGTACATCCTGCCCAGGTGACTCGCGGCTCCGCCTAGCGTGACTCGCAGCTCATCAGCTTTTCAGACGAACCTTGATGCGGGCTGTCGTGCCCTTCCCGTTAGGGTTGTTTTCCAGCGTGAAGCTGCCACCGAGATCGTCCACCAGGGTCTTGACGATTGACAACCCCAACGATTTGGTTTCGCCGAGTGTAAATCCGTCCGGCAGCGGCCGTCCGTCGTTGGACACCTCCAGCACAAGCTTTTCGCCATGACGACTGGGACGCACCACCACCACCCCCGATGACGCGACCAACCCATGTTCGACGGCGTTTTGGCACAACTCGGTCAGTGCCAGCGCCAGCGATGTGGCCGCGTCGGCCGGCACCAACCCGAAGCTGCCTTCGCGTATCGATCGCACTGTGCCGGAGGTGGCGGCCATGTCGCCGACCATGGCCAGCAATTGATCGGCCACGGCATCGAACCGCACCGTCTCGTCGTAGCTTTGCGACAAGATTTCGTGTACGACAGCGATCGACTGCACCCTTGACACGGCCTCTTTCAGGGCAGCCTTGGCCTCAGGCGCTGCCATGCGCCGGGACTGCAGGCGCAACAAGGCAGCGACAGTTTGCAGATTGTTCTTGACTCTATGGTGGATCTCGCGGATCGTCGCGTCCTTGGTCACCAACTGACGTTCGCGTTCCCGCAACGCGGTGGTGTCGACGCACAGCATCAGGCTGCCGACAGGCGCACCGTCGGCGATGAGTGGTATGGTCCGCAGCCGCAAGCTGGCCTGCGGCTGGTCGATCGTCACTTCCCTGGTGCGGCGGCCAAAGGCATCCTTCGGGCTTTTTGACTGTTCTGTCGGTTCGCCGCCCAACTCCAGCGTGATGGCGCTCACGTTCTCGCCGACCAGGTCGCCGACAAGCCCGAGACGACGATAGGCGGAGACGGCGTTTGGGCTGGCGTACGTCACCACTCCGTTTTCGTCCGTGCGTATCAATCCGTCGCCAACTTTCGGGCTGACCGCCACGATGCTCGGCGGCTCGACCGGGAAGGCTCCGTGCCACAGCATGTCCGTCAGCACCGAGGCCACCTCCAGATAGGTGTCCTCCAGTTCGCCGGGCGCCCGGATGCCCATCTGGTTGGTGTGACGCTCAACGACGCCGATGCAGCGCTCGCCCTGCATGATGGGTACTGCCCAGACACCCACCGGGTTGCCGCTGGCCAGTGCGTGCTCCGTCGTTTCGACGATCTCATGTGACAGGTAGGCGGTGGTCACCGGGTGCTCCGGGTCGTAGACGATTTGCTCGCCGACGACATCGTCCTCCAAAGCGGTCGGTCCCGTGTTGGGACGGATCTGGGCAATCGCCCAGAACGTGTTGTCGTCGCGCCCGGGCACCCATAGCAGCAGATCGGAGAAACTGGTGTCGGCCAGCAGGTGCCACTCCCGAACCAAGGCAGTCAACCATTCGCCGTCTGCAGTAGAAAGATCACTGTGCTCGCCAACCAACTGGCTCAAGGACAACATGCTTCAACATTAGCCCGACTTCGGGGCCAACACAGACTTCGCGATCAATTGGCCATGAGGCACCTCGGTGGCGGTCGGACGGCGCCGGGTCACAGTCGCATGCATCAAGCGGGTCGCGGTCGCGGCGGTCGCAGATAACAAGTTGGTGACTTCCATCATTCTTGGTTTGACATGTGTGCCGGTGGGACTGTAATGTCTTAGACGTTGGGCGATGCTATGCCCAAAAGTTGTTGAAGCCCCGCCTCGGTGCGGGGCTTTTCTGTTCTCTCACCAAAGTTGCTGTGCCACCAGCGAGACAGTTGCGCGCCTCACTGTTCACACACCATCAAGGCACAAACCA
>WQYR01000052.1 GCA_009781145.1 Propionibacteriaceae bacterium
AACAGCACTCCTGTCTGTAGGAGGCGGCGCCAAAGTAGTCTGCCCCCACCAATGGCGAGGTCAGGCCATGCCTGCCCACGACCTTGCTACCTTAGGCGACGTGTTCGGATCTCTAGCTGGCGTTCAGAATATGGCGCCGATTACTCAGGTTGAATGAGACCTACTCGAGGCGAAAGGCATATCTCCGCACGCGACCCAAAACCGCGAGCGACCGAGCGATGGCCGAAGCTCATGAGCGGCATGCCGTCGGTTCCGGCGTGGCGCTGTTGTCGGCGGCGTGGCTGGCAGAGAAGCTGAAAGCGCCAGGACCGATTGACGACGGTCTCTGGCTGTACGGCGCTCCGCGCAAACCGGCTCAGGAGGACACTGCTGTCTAGTGGTCGGCAGAGTCCCAGCAACCAGAGTCTGAATCGGCGGCGCAAACAAAGAGACCGCCAAAGCGCCATAGCTAGGCGGACTGTGGCAGTAGGGCGTATTTGGGCATGCCGTCCGTCCACCATGGGTGGCGGTCCTCGCCAAAGCCGAAGGCCTCTAGGCCGAGGTGCTGCACCAATTTGGCTGAGGCCTGCGGCCCTTCCCGCCCGGCGGCCAGAGCGGCGGTGGCAACCATGTCCACAAAGGCAATATCATGCCCAACCACGGTGATCGACGAGTTGACGGGGCGCCACCCGTCCAGCGGGCTGACGATGTGGCTGCCGCGTTCGCTGGTGCCGGATGTCGCCACGGCGATGGGACGGGCGTCCCCGGGCGCCGCTGCAACAATGGTTGCCAACTCGCCTGGACGGTAGGGGTGGGCGACGCCGAGACGCCATGGCTCGCCCTGCGCGTTGACGCCCCGGGCGATGATGTCGCCACCGCCGTTGAGGCAGTACGACCCGACGGCCGATTCATCCAACCGTCGCCCGGCTCGCGCCAGCGCCCAACCCTTGACGTAACCGGTCGGGTCGTACCCGCCATCTCGACGGGCCGAGAACAACCCGCCGGTGATTTCCTCTGCCTGAGCGCAGGCCGCGATGACCTCGCGCGTATCGGCGCTCAACTGGGCTTCCTGTAGCCGTCCCGCCTGCCATTGGCTGATCTCGCTGTGAGGACGGAACACCGACAACCGCGACTCGACGAGCTCGAAGTCGTCCTCGATGGACGCCACAACGCCGTCAATGTCAGGGGGCAACGCTCCGGCCACTACCAGCGAAAACACGGTGTACATCGACTCGAAGACCCAGCGGCGCGACGCACTCATAACGTGAATGCTAATGCACTGCGACCTTCGCAGTTTGCGGCGCCAAAGCGTAATGGCGCATCCCCTCCGTCCACCAGGGGTGCTGGTCATCGTCAAAACCGAAAGCCTCCAGGCCTAGGTGGCGCACCAACTGGCTCGAACCATCTGAGCCTTGGCGGCCGGCGGCCAATGCCGCAATGGACGCCATGTTCACCAGTGCGATTTGGTGGCCGACGACCGTAACGGTTGAATTGCCCGGAAGCCAGTCGTCTGCGCAACCATGGCTGCCACATTCGCCGGCACATGATGTCGCAATAGCGAGAGGACGGCCGTCGCCAGCAGGAGCAGTAATCATGGCGGCCAACTCGCCTGGATGATAGGGGTGGGTGACGCCGAGGCGCCACGGTTTGCCGTCGGGGCCATTGCCTCGGGCGATGACGTTGCCGGCACCGTTGAGATAGTAAGAGTCGATGCCGGCGTCGTCCAACCGGCGACTTGCTCGCGACAGGGTCCAGCCCTTGACGTAGCAGGTGGGGTCATATTTGTCGGCATGTTGAGCCGAGAACAGGCCGCCGGTCAGTTCCTCAGCAAGGTTGCAATCAGCCATGACCTCGCGGATTTCCATGCTCAATTGGGCGTCGCGCAGATGTCCATGTTGCCATTGATAGATCTCGCTGTCAGGCCGCAATACCGACAACCAAGATTCGATCCGGGCAAAATCCTCCTTGATGGCTGCGATCAATTCTTCCGTCGCGGTCGGGGAGGCGCCAAGTATCGCCAGCGAAAACGCGGTACCCATTGATTTGATCATCCATCGGTGCGGCGGTGGGTTCACAGCACGGGGTGCGACCGGCGCAGCACTCCACCCTGCAGTCGCACTGACGTGAACAATGTTTCGCTTCATGACGGGCTCTCCCAAACTGTCTGAATAACGCGAACACACACCAGCCGCCTTAACACCCAACGCGGCAGACCAAATTAACAATACCACGCTTCGGCGGTGTCAATCCGTCCAAAGTCCCCCAAATTCTGATACTGGAGTCATGGTTTTCGCGTCACAAGGCGGAGGCTTGGATGACCACGGCCTCCCAAGGCACCAGCGGGCCGGTGAACCTGGTGCGGCCAGTGTTCGAAGCCAGGCAGGTTGTTGACGTGCCGCACTGCAGCAGCGGGGTGGCCCACGGGCCGTTCAGTGGCTGGGCATGGTCGCCGATGTTTAGGTACACGGTGACGGACGGCATATCCCCGACGGCCTCGCGCCTGTAGACCATCAAAGCCCGGTTTGCATGGACGGGTGTGAAATCGCCCTGAAGCAGTGTTGGTGAATCGGCTCGCAATTTGACCATTTGCCGATAAAAGCTCAGCACCGAATCCGGGTCCTGCTCCTGCAACGCGTAGTTGATGAACTGGGAATTGCGGTTGATACGCAACCATGGCGCACCCGTTGTAAAACCGGCGCCCTCAGACGCGTCCCATTGCACCGGTGTGCGGGCGTTGTCTCGGGACGACTGACGAATCATTGCCCAACGCGCGGCTTTGGGAATACCGATACTGCCGAACATGGCATAGGTGTTTCGGCTTTCAACGTCATCCAATTCATCAATTGATGTGAAATCGAAGTTCGTCATACCGATTTCTTGCCCTTGATAGATGAATGGGCTGCCGCGCAACGTCATGAGAAGGACGGCGAAGAGTTTGGCGCTGCGAAGCCAATACGCCTGGTCATTGCCGTAATGGCTGACAATGCGTGGCTGGTCGTGGTTTTCCAGATACAGAGCATTCCAGTGCAAGCCCTGCTGCCAAACCGTCAATCGCCGCATCAGTTCCTTGGCGCTGAATGGTTTTGGCCCATATTTGGAAAACAGGTGATCCACCTCAAGGTGGTTGAAATAGAAGATCAGGTCGAGCTCGCCACGGCTTGGGTCGGTCAATTCCCGTCCCTCGTCCAGCGTCACCATCGCAGCCTCGCCGACAGTGAAAGCGCCATAGGGGTCAAGGACGTCACGGCGCAGTGAACGCAATATGTCATGCAGGCCAGGCTGGGTCTTGTAATGCTCCAGGCCGCGAACAATCGGCAGGCCCTTTCCGTCCTCCAGCGAGGTCTTGAACAAACAGGTGATTACATCACACCGGAAACCGGCCACACCACGGTCAAGCCAGAACCGCAGCACGTCCTCGATTTCCGCCAAAACGGCCGGGTTGTTCCAATTCAGATCGGGCTGCTTCTTGTCGAAAAGGTGCAGATAGAACTCACCGCGCACAGGGTCCCATTCCCAGGTGCTGCCCATGAAGAAACCAGTCCAGTTGTTGGGCGGATCGCCGGCGGGCCCGGACGGACGCCAAATGTAGTAGTCGGAGTATGGGTCTTGGCGCCGTCGGCTGGCCTGGAACCAGCGGTGCTCGTCCGAGGTGTGGTTGACAACCAAATCCATGATAATGCGAATGCCGCGGGCCCCCGCCTGATTCACCAATTGATCGAAATCGTCCAGCGTGCCATATCGCGGGTCAATGGCGCAGTAATCGGCAATGTCGTACCCGTTGTCGGCGTCAGGTGACGGATACAGCGGCGACAGCCAAAGACACCCCACACCGAGCGCCGCCAACTCGTCAAGACGCGAAACGATGCCCGGAATATCGCCAAACCCATCACCATTGGAGTCCTGAAAACTGCGAGGGTAAATCTGGTAAAAGACGCTGGTTTTCCACCAAGGGAGGTCCGACTGATCCATATGTCAAGTCTATCGCCCCATCTGCATGGGTCGGCTTCCTTCGCCGGCATAACAGTGGTTCGGCCAGATCCTGCGACTTCGCAGGAACGGGCGGTCCGTAACATAGCGGAGGAACGGCGGTCTGAACCGCGCGCCGGCCACGATCGACCCCCATCGGTCGGTTTTGCACCGAGGAACCGGTTCAAAACTCCACTCAAACGTCGTCTTGGACACCCGCCCACACGATTGGGTGCGGTATTGCCCCGAAAAGCGCACTGTCTGGCCACACAGCGTCACTATTTCGTCTTGTGCCAATGTTGGACACACGTTTGGGTGCGGTTTTGTCACGCACCTGCTTCCCGGGGACGGCCGTTCGAGTCGCACAGGCATGACATCGTCCTGAGCGAAGTCGCAGGATCTGGTCGGACACTTTGTGTGGCGTACTCCAGCCGGCCGAGAGCAGACGTCTGCCGAGGCCAAGGAAGGTGTTGAGGAACGAAGCGACCAGCGACGCCGTACCCGACGCACCGTCAAGTGGCCACCAGGCCTGGGCAAGCGCCGGCTCCTTCGCTGCGCTTCGGACCGCCCGTTCCTGCAAAAGCAGCCGAGATCTGCCGTCATCCTGCGCGAAGCCGCAGGCCATGGGATTCCCTTGGTGATGCTGTGCGATACACATTGGAGTCGTAGCACAAGGCATCCTCGAGCACACCACCCACACCGACAACACACAGCAAACGGAGATGGTTGTAGACTCTTACAGACGCACTGGGCTGGGAGTGGAGAAGCACAGATGAAGATGAAAACAGAGACCATTGGTATGACCGACGGCCAGTTGATCCAACTGGCCCGCTTTGAGCCGGACGGTGAACCGGTTGCCGTGATGCAATTCGTTCACGGGTTCGGCGAGCATATCGGCATGTATAAGACTCTCGGCCAATACTTCGCAGACCACGGCATTGTGTTCGTCATACACGATCAGCGCGGGCATGGCGAGATGCCGGACAGGAAGGTGGAAGATCGCAAGCGGGCTTGGGGGGTCGCCCGGTATGTCAATCTGCTGACTGACATCACCGAGATCCGTCGCCGTATCGCCAACTGGTACCCGGGGTTGCCGGTGACGTTGGCGGGGTTGTCGATGGGTGGCAATATCGTCGCGAACTATGCGGAGCGGATCACCCAGCACTCCTATGCCAACCTTGTCATCGAGTCGCCTTGGCTCAGGCTGGCGAAGCCGATGCCCGAGCCCGTCACAGCATTTGCCCGAGCGGCTGGCCAGGTGTTCCCAAACTTCACCATATCGTCCCGCCTGAACATCGACGCAGTGTCGCGTGACGTGGCAGAGACCACCAGGATGAAGCTCGACAAGCTTTACCATGACCGCATTTCTTTCAAGCTTTACAGCCAGGTGCTCGACGCCGGCGAATACGCCATAGCCCACGCGTCCGAAATCCGACTGCCGACTTTGCTGCTGGATGGCACGGGTGACCAAATCGTCAGCGTTGCGGCAATTCGCGAATTCGCCGCCAATGCGGGCCCCAATGTCATTTTCAAAGAGTTTGACGGTGCATATCACGCGTTGCATCAAGACCTCGTGAAGGACGAGGTTTTGGCGGCAATTCTTGAATTCTGCCTGCCTGTTGCACCAGTCGAAGAAGACTGGGCAGAGGAGATACCGCAAGAAGACACTCTGGCCTTCAAGATCTTGGCCATGGACCCCGATGAGGAGGAAGTGGTTGAGGATCGCTATTTGAATACGAAGGCCGCCAAATGATCAGGCCTCGCCAACAGGCGATGGCCGATTTCAGGCGCCAATTCATTGCGCACCGCGGGCTATTTGACAATGCGTTAGACCACCCAGAAAACACCCTGGCGGCTTTCCAGCGAGCGGTTGATGCGGGCTACGGAATTGAGTTGGACGTCCGGCTAACCAAAGACGGGCAACTCGTCGTAGCCCATGACGACGGGTTGCAGCGCATTTGCGGCGAGGATGTCGAAATCGCCGACCTCACCTACGAAGAACTCAGCCAGCGCCGGGTGCTGTCGTCCGACCAAGCAGTACCCCTATTCAGGCAGGTACTGGCGGTGGTGGACGGGCTGGTGCCACTTGTCGTCGAGGTGAAGGAATCGAACCGGACGAATGAGACATGCCAGGCCACGGCCGACCAACTCAGCCATTATCGCGGCCGGTATTGTGTGGAATCATTTGACCCGCGGGTGCTGCTGTGGTTCAGGCGAAATCGTCGGGCGGTGTTGAGGGGCCAGTTGGCTGGTGGCTTCGAAGGCCCAGGCACCGGCAATCGCCTTCTCGACATTGGCCTTGTGACCATGATCTTCAACAAGTTCACCTGGCCCGATTTCATTGCCTACGAGTGGCATGACGGTGATAATTTCGCCGTGAAAGCGTGGAAGGCGATTTTGCGGTGCACAATGGTTGCCTGGACGGTTCGCTCGCAGGACGAATTGGACGCTGCCCGCCGCAATTTCCACGTCTTCATTTTCGACAGCTTCACACCTGCTTAGAAAGCAATGCCCCTGTTCCGTTGCTCCCTTAGGCAATGGAACAGGGGTACTGCTTTTGCAAGGCCAGCCAAAGGGGGTTGGCGTGGCCCCGTGCGGCTAGTCGATGAGGGAACGGCAGATGACGACCAGCCGTTGGCTTGTACTATCCAATGTCGCGGCCGAGGCGGCGACGCCACACCACCACCCCAGTACTAATCGCCAGCATCAGGGCAAACAGCATTGGTACCAGTGACGCCGCGCTTGTTGCGCTGCCACCGGTCTCGGCTGAAGTACCTGACGCACCCACTGGCGTAATGCTTGTCTGGGCCGGGCTGACCACAGTCAGCGTGTCGATCACCGTCACCGACAATCCATTGTTGTCAATGTAGGTGACGGGAATCTGGTAGACGCCGGGCACTGAACTGGCGGCCGTGACCACCCCAGTAGACGGGTCGACACTAACCGTCACTGATGACGGCAAACCACGTTTGTCCACGGTTGTCTTCGACAGGATGAAGCCCGGTGAATTCTTGCCAACACTGCACACGAGGTGTGCGCCGGCCGGGTCGAAAGACTTCGTCTGGTTGACCGCCCGCACATCGGATTGCGGGTCGCCGGACGGCGGCGCGCCGATGGTCAAAGTGGCCGGGTCGGGCGGCAGCAAACCGCAAGCACCCTGGGTGTTTGCGGGCAGGCTCGCACATGCCGCGCCCGGGCCGGGCGTCAGGTTCGACACGTCATTGGTGAATGTGGTTCCAGATTTCGAAGAGACCACCGGCACCGTCACAGTGCAAGAAACCTCACCTGGGGCAAGGGCGCCCATCATCGTCACGGTGGAACTACCCGGATCGGCCGTCAGTTCGGCACCGTGCGCATTTGCGCCACGCACTGCGGTATCCAACGAATTGCAGGTTGTGGAAGCTGTCGGACTGTCGGCCACCACCAAGCCGGCTGGCAAGGTGTCGGTGAATGACCAGTCGTCCTTTTCCATCAGTTCAGCGGTGTTGGTGATGGTGAACGTCAGCATCGACACCTGCCCCGGCGCCACGACAGTCGGGTCAAACGTCTTATCAAGGGACGGGGTGACGTCAACGATCTGTGGCAAGTCGTATTCCGCGTCATTGCCGAGGCCCGATACCTGGGCGTTGTAGATGCTGAAGCCCAGCGGCACATTCGCGGGGTTGGCGGGGTCTGAGCCTGTGGCCGTCACCTGCAACGCCACGGAGGACGTCCGCATCATGGCGAAGGCGGCAGCTTTCGCGCTGGCGTTGTTGATGTTCGCAATGGTGGTCGGCGAGCCCAGGCTGGTGTCACTGCCGTTGGTCGCCGTGCCATTGAAAAGGTAGGCGTCGGCGGCGCTGGCGCACGGTTCGACGCCCAGAGGCGTGCCGGCCGCGAACGCCGCGTCTACTTCCGCTTTGGATGGCTGCGTCGGCATTGTGCCCGCAGTCGTGCCGTCGACCAAAAGGTAGTCGTCCAGCGACGCGTGCTGCGCGAAACAGTTCATTTCCGCATAGTCCACGGTGACGTCGTAAAAGTGCCCTGTGGTGCCGGTGGGGTCACCGGTGGTTTCCAAGACCGTGCCCGAGAAATCTCTGGTGTTACTGTTCCGCGTGTCTTGGGTGTACGCCAGAACTACTTGGTTGCCTGCATACCCCGAGGCACTGGACGCCGTGATGCTGCCAGCCGAGGCACCCGCTTGAAAGGCACCCAGGGCCTGCGACATGACCAACAGTCGTTGCCATTGAAGACCTTGCATGGAACTGCATCCGTAACCAGTTCCCCCGTCACTGGTGGGCTTGGGTGTGCTTGAATTGACGACCCAACCATCGCACCCCTGGCTGGTCGATTCCCAGGCGGGTGACGCGGTGTAGGTCATGCTCACCGGCGGCGCACCGGTGTAACCGGTGGCGGACGTGCCGCTCACGGTGTTGGTGGTCGGGTTCTCGATCGGGATGGCCGCACCGGTCGCGTCGACGCCCGAGAAGTCGTCCTCATAAATCACTGTTCCAGGCTGCGGAACCCCCGGATTGCCCGCTGCCTGGGCAAGGGGCGTACTTGCCACCCCAGTGAAGCCGACGACCGTCAACGCGATAGTGGCAGCCAACGTCACCAGCCTTTTGTGGTTCATTTTGGTGGTCGGTTTTTGTCGACGCGAAATTAACTGCGTTTGGTACATGATTCTCCCTTTTTTCATGTTCCATAACTCGAAGACTCTCCCTCTTCGGTTTGGTTTGCCGCTCAAAAGTCTCCCAACTTTTTCCCTGGGCGGTGCACTAAACATCCATAACGATACACCTCAAATGGACTTTGTCAAATAGGGGGACGGGTATACATCAATCAAACAGTTGACAAGGCATTATGATCAAAAACGCGGCGTGTTCACAGGCCGAGCTGAATCCGGGTTGCCGCAATTTCAACGTCGTCATCCTCGAAAGTTTCGTTCCCCGGCCGAGGTGCAGCCTTGGCCGTCAACCCAAGAATGAGCACCCCGGCAGCGATCGCCACGATGCCGAGCGCCCGCCAAACCGTGAGGTGTTCACCCAGCAACACAATCCCAAGGATCGTGGCCGTCGCCGGTTCGGAAAGATTCAGCGTAGTGGCGGCCGCAGCCGATGTCCCTGCCATGCCAGCGACGTTCAACGCGTACGCAACCACCATCGTCACAACAGCGAGCCACGCCACAACCGCGACACCCCGCGGGCTGGCCATCCAGTGGGTATCTGTCAATGCCAGGGTCGGTATGGCCATGACGGCTCCGACGGCCATGACGGAGGCGGCCACATCGAGGGGGTGCCAGGCGTGCTGCAGCAGCCATTTGACGCTGACGGCCAGGATCGCGAAGCAGGCGCCCGCCACCAGCGATTCCAAAATGCCGAAGGGGTGTATTACGTCTTGCCCGTCTGACGACCACGACAACGCGACCACCCCGGCGACGCCGATGACCGTGGCGACCAGCCACCAGATGCCCGGCCGATGCTTCAAGACCACCCATTCGATCAGGCCGGCCAGCATGGGCGCGGAGCCCAATGCCACCATCGTGCCCACCATGACGCCGTTGCTGCGGGTGCCGTCAAAAAACACCGCCTGGTACGCCATGACCACAGCCGCCCCGGCGACGACGGCGACCACCGCCCCGATCGACGGGCGCGTCCGCGGCCAGTGTCCGGTGCGCACCTTGTGGGCAATCAGCCCAACGAGGCCCAGCAGCAGCCCGCCGAACGCCAGACGGGCCGAACCGACCGACAGCGAACTGGCAGCGGCTGGTGCCAGAGCGCGGGCGGTGCCCGTCGTCCCAAACAGCAGTCCAGCACAAACCACAAGCAGGGCGTATTTCACCGTGCAATTCTTTCACCAAACTGCGCGCCTAACGCGCGCTCGCCAGATATCGGCCTTGCCTTCTGAGCAGGCCCGGCGCCAGCGCGGCAAACAGGCACACCGTCAGCCCGATCATCCCCGCCATCGGGCCGACGGGCAGCGGCCCGGCCAGTGATCCGCCAGTTGCGACGCTCACCACCACTGGGGTGACCGGCGGCGCGTTGTTCGGTGACGGCGGAATTGGCGGTACCTTGGCCGCGACCGTCACGGGGAAGCTGGCCGTCTGCGTCAGGCCAGTGTCGGTGTAGCTTAGGCCAATGCTTTGAGTGCCGACCGTGCCCAAAGTTGACCCTGCCGGCGGGTTCACCTTCACCACGGTTGTGACGTCCTTCGTCGACCCGTCCGTGTAGGTGACCGTCACCTTCATTCCGGCCAAGCTCAGCTCGTCGCCTTGCGTGTAGGAGGTTTTGGACGGCGGTGTGGTCACGGTAAGCGACTGCAGCAGAAATGGCCCACCACATTGAGCATCATCGGCAAAAGTGGAGATAACCCGGCAATAGTTAGGGCAAAACGCCTTGGCAGCGAACCTTTGCACGCCTCAGCCACCTGAAAACCGTCCAGAACCCGAGTTAGCCCGTAACCTGCTGGCCACTCGTCCAAAAACGCCGAGGTTTTGCCGAGTTAGCTCGTCGCCCGCCGGTTCAAAGGTCTATGCTTCCCAGTAACTACTCCCGTCGAGGGAGTTCCTTTTTGAGGAACAGACATGTCATTGGATTTTCTAACTGTTGTTGAGCAGGCACGCATGGTGGCGTCCCGGCAGGTCAGTTCGCGTGAACTGGTCGAGCATTCGCTTGGGCTGATCGCCCGTCACAACCCCGACCTCAAGGCCTTCACCAATGTAATGGTGGACGAAGCGCAAGCCCAGGCCGACGA
>WQYR01000053.1 GCA_009781145.1 Propionibacteriaceae bacterium
CGACGAAGAAGTTGACATGGGGTTGGAATGGTTGCCGCTGGATGACGTCGTCGATGGTGTGCGGGCTGGTCTGTACCACAACGTCGCACTGTGTGCGGGCGCCCAGGCGCTGGCGTTGGCATTAGCGGACGGCTCGACAGGCGAGTTGCGCCCAGGGGATGCACCCTGGCCGATGCGCCAGCGAGTGTTGGATGTCAAAAATGCACGCGGCGATGGCGCGGTGAAGCTTTCGGCCCCTGTGCCCCAAATGTGAAGGGAAAAACGTGTACCAAATCGGATTTGACAACGAGAAATACCTCGATCTGCAGTCGGCGAACATCAAGAAACGCATAGAGATGTTTGGCAACAAGCTTTATCTCGAGTTCGGCGGCAAGCTGTTTGATGACTTCCATGCGTCCCGCGTGTTGCCCGGGTTCGAGCATGACAGCAAGGTGCGACTGTTGACGACGCTGGCCGACCAAGCCGAGATCATCATCGCTATCAACGCTGCGACCATCGACTCCAACAAAGTCATCGGCGACTCCGGTATCGCCTATGACGAGGATGTGCTGCGACTGATCGACGAATTCAGGCGCTGCGGCCTCTACGTTGGCAGCGTGGCGATCACCCAATACATGGGTCAGCCCGAGGCCGACAGGTTCAAGGCCCGCCTGGAGCAACTTGGCATTACGGTGTACAAGCTGAACTATATTGCCGAATACCCGGCCAATATCGCGCTCACCCTGAGTGACGACGGTTTCGGGCGCAACGACTACATCGAGACGACCCGTCCCCTGGTGGTCGTTACGGCACCCGGCCCGGGCAGCGGCAAGATGACTACCTGCCTGTCGCAGCTCTACCAGGAGCACAAGCGTGGTGTGAAGGCTGGTTATGCCAAGTTCGAGACGTTCCCAATCTGGGACCTTCCGTTGCAGCACCCGGTGAACCTGGTGTACGAGTCGGCTACCGCCGACCTGAACGATGTCAACATGATTGATCCTTTCCACCTGGCGGCCTATGGGGTGTCGGCGGTCAGCTACAACAGGGACGTTGAGATGTTCCCTGTGCTGAACTCGATCTTCAAGAACATCTGGGGCTCCAGCCCCTACAACTCGCCCACGGATATGGGCGTCAACATGGTCGGCTCGTGTATCACTGACGACGCGGTTTGCTCCGAGGCGTCACGGCAGGAGATTATCCGGCGGTATTTCAAGGCGCAGTGCGACTTCGCTGCCGGGTTGGCCGACCGAAAACCAGTCAACAAGATCGAGATGCTGATGAACCTGAGCGAGATCGCGGACACCGATCGAGCCGTGGTGCCGGTGGCCCGCGAAAAGGCGCTTTTGACCGGCGAGCCAGCCGCAGCGATCGAACTGGCTGGTGGCGCGATCATGACGGGCAAGACATCTGCCTTGTTGGGCGCGTCCTCTGCGGCATTGATGAACGCGCTCAAGCACCTGGCGGGCATCGACGACAAAATGCCGGTCATCTCGCCTGTCGTCATCGAACCGATTCAAAAGCTCAAGGTCGGTTTCTTGGGCAACGATAACCCCAGGCTTCACACGGACGAACTGTTGCTGGCGCTGTCGATAAGCGCCGCCACCAACCCGGTGGCAGACCTGGTGATGAAGCAATTGCCGCAGCTTGATAAGGCGGAATTCCACTCGACCGTCATCCTGTCGCAGATCGACATAAATGTGCTGCGGCAGTTGGGCATCAATGTCACATGCGACCCTGTGTACCAAACCAACCGTTTGTTCCACAAGCGCTGAGAAAGGTGTGGAGGCGATGCCTGACGCTGCTGTAGTGCCGGCACCACTTGAGCGGTGGCAGCGCGACTATCTAAACTCGCTGGTCGTCGAGCGCGGGCTGTCGGTGCACACCGTTTCCGCATACCGGCGCGACCTCGATCGCTACATTGCCTGGTTGGCGGAGCGCGGCATCGCTGACGCAGCGGGCGTCAAACCCGACGATGTGACGGCATACGAGCGTCATTTGGCGACAGGGGATGAAACCCACCAGCCGCTGACGTCATCAAGCCGGGCGCGCGCGTTGGTGGCGGTGCGAAACTTGCACGCTTTTGGTCAGGCCGAAGGGTTGACCACCAAAAACGTTGCCGCCGACATGCCCGTCCCGAAGCAGGGACAGCACCTGCCCAAGGCGTTGAGCGTCGACCAGGTGCAGCGGTTGATCGAGGGCGTCGAGCGGGAAACCCCAATCGGGTTGCGCGATGCCGCGCTTCTGGAGTTGTTGTATGGCACCGGAGCACGAGTCAGCGAGGCGGTGTCGCTGGATGTCGACGACGTGACCAGGCTGTTTGGGGATGACGATCTCGGCTTGCATCTGATCGGCAAAGGCGACAAGGAGCGCATCGTTCCCTTGGGCAGTTACGCCCGGGCTGCCCTGGAGGCCTACCTGGTGCGGGGGCGCCCCGCGCTGCGAGAGGGCGCAAAGCGGGCCACCCCAGCGTTGTTCGTCAACACGCGGGGCGACCGTTTGAGCCGCCAGGTGGCGTTCAACATCGTCAAGGAGCGGGCCACCCAGGCGGGAATCACCGCGCCGATCTCGCCCCACGCGCTGCGGCACAGCTTTGCCACTCACCTCCTGGACGGCGGTGCTGACATCCGCGTCGTCCAAGAACTGCTGGGACATGCGTCGGTTACCACAACCCAGATTTACACGAAAGTGACAGCTGAACATCTGCGTGAGGTTTACGCTACCGCCCATCCGAGGGCGCAACGCGTTTTGAGCCGGTAGGCTTATGCTGATCGTGAAGGAGGTTCCAATGGCAGGCAAGGCGACTCAGCCCAAAGCGGCAGGCAAGGACGCAGACGACGGGGCTGTTGGCTTCCGCCCCGGCGAAATCGACGAAACTGGACGGCCCTGGCCTGACCTGCCCGAACTTCAACCGCCGCATCGCCCACCTCAGGGCATCATAATTGCGCTGACGAACCAGAAGGGTGGCGTCGGCAAGACCACCACGACCATCAATCTGGGGGCCGCACTGGTCGAAACTGGACGCCACGTGTTGCTGGTCGACCTTGACCCGCAGGGGTCGCTGTCCATCGGCCTGGGCATCAACCCGCACACGTTGCAGCGCAGCGTCTACGACTTGCTGATACCACGCGGCCAGGTCAGCGTCGACGAGGTGATCATGGCGTCCAACGTGCCTGGCCTCGACATTCTGCCGGCCAACATCGACCTATCGGCTGCCGAGGTTCAACTCGTCTCCGAGGTGGCCCGCGAACAGACACTGACGCGCGTTCTCGACAAGGTGAGAGACCGCTACGACATCATTTTGATCGACTGTGCGCCGTCCCTTGGGTTGCTGACGATCAACGCCTTGACGGCGGCCGATTTCGTGCTGATCCCACTGGAATGCGAGTTTTTCGCGTTGCGCGGGGTCGCCCTGCTGACCGACACTATCGCCAAGGTGCAAGAGCGTCTGAACTCCAACCTGAGGGTGTTGGGCGTCGCGCCGACCATGTTCGACCACCGCACTTTGCATGCCCGCGAGGTGCTTGAGCGGGTGCTCGACGCCTTCGGTGACGAGGTATTCCACACCGTCATCCGGCGCACCATCAAGTTTCCTGAGACGACGGTGGCGGGCGAGCCCATCACCACCTACGCCTCGGCCTCTGGCGGCGCCCAGGCGTACCGCAGCCTGGCCCGCGAAGTGTTGGCCAGACTGTGACGGTCGTCGATACCGCAGAAACCGGAACCCAGGCGGGGTTCCGGCTGGTGCTGGAGAACTTCGAGGGTCCTTTCGACCTGCTGTTGCAGTTGATTGCCCATCACAAGCTCGACATCACCGAGGTGGCGCTATCTCGCGTAACAGACGAGTTCATCGCCACAATGCGTGCCTCGCAAAATACCTGGGACCTTGACCAGACGAGTTCCTTCCTGGTCGTGGCGGCAACCCTGCTGGACCTGAAGACGGCGCGCCTATTGCCAGGTGGTGAGGTTGAAGATGAGGCCGACCTGGCCCTGATCGAAGCCCGCGACCTGCTGTTCGCCCGGCTGCTGCAATACCGCGCGTTCAAGGAGGTGGCCGCATGGCTGAGCGCCCGCTGGGACGCCGAGATGCGCGTTCGGGCCCGTCCTGGGGGTATTGAGGAACCGTACGCGTCCATGGTTCCCGAGCTGACCATACCGGGCGGGGCCCCCCGGTTGGCCCGAATGGCCGAACGTATCTTGTCTGCCCCTGAGGCGGTCGTGGTGCCGATTGAGCACCTGTACATTCCGACGGTTTCGGTGGTCGAGCAGGCCAGGCTGCTGCAATCCCGTCTGGTGGCCGGCGGCGCCGCCACCTTCCGTGCCCTGACCGCCGACTGTGACCGCCCCACGGTGGTCGCCCGCTTTTTGGCGATCCTGGAGCTTTACAGGCAAGGTGCGGTCACGTTCGAGCAATTGACGCCGTTGGGCGAGTTGACGATCCGCTGGAGCGGAGAAGCGACAGACGTCCAGATCGATGACGAGTACAACGACGCACTACCCACGCAGGAGGACGAATGACACAGGAACCTCAAGACATCGTCGTGGAGGAACCCCTCCCGACGGCCGAGGATCTCGCTCCGCGGCTGGAGGCGCTGCTGCTGGTGGCGGAGGAATCCGTGCCTGCGGCAACACTGGCCGAGGCGGTCGGCGCGCCGGTGCCGCTGACCGAGGAGGTGCTTGCGGGGCTCGCGACGTTTTATGACGAAACGGGGCGAGGGTTCCAGTTGCGAAATGTCGGCGGTGGCTGGCGTTTCTCCACCCGTCCGGAACACCACGAACTGCTCAGCCGGTGGGTGATGGAAGGGCAGGCGAATCGGCTGACCCAGGCCGGTCTGGAGACCTTGGCCGTCATCGCCTACCTTCAGCCCGTGTCCCGCACCCGCGTTTCGGCCGTCCGCGGTGTCAACGTCGAGTCGGCCGTCCGCACGCTGCTCGCGCGCGACCTGGTGACGGAAGACGGGCAGGACGACCAAACCGGTGCGTCCCTGCTGCGCACGACTGACTATTTCCTCGAGCGAATTGGGCTGACAAGCTTGGATGATCTGCCACCGATCGCGCCGCGTCTGCCTGATGCCTCGGCACTCGAAGCCGAGCTGGCCCAATTGGCCGGTGGTACCGACACTGATGGGCAGGTGGGCAATGACTGATCGTTTTGAACCAGAGGGAATTCGCCTGCAAAAAGTGATGGCCGAGGCCGGCTTGGCGTCGCGCCGGGCCGCTGAGGAAATGATCGCCGAGGGCCGGGTCGAGGTGAACGGCGAGATTGCCGTGCTAGGGCGCCGCGTCGACCCGGAGCGCGATGTCGTGCGAGTGGATGGATCGCGGCTGCCAACCGCCAGGCGCCACCGTTACGTCATGTTGAACAAACCAAAAGGCGTTGTGACCACGCTGGACGACCCGCAGGGTCGTCGCACGGTGGCCGAATACCTGCCCAAGGGCTCGCGCTTGTTCTACGTTGGGCGCCTGGATGCCGACACCAGTGGCCTGCTGTTGTTGACCAACGACGGTGACCTGACCAATCGCCTGACGCACCCCAGCTTCGAGGTGCCCAAAACCTACGTCGCGGCCGTCGAAGGCACCATCACCCCGGCCGACCTGAAGCGGCTGCGCGGCGGCGTGACCTTGGAGGACGGCCCGCTCAAGCCCGACGATGTCAAGCTGATGGACGCCGGTCCGCGCAACTCCCTGCTGCGGATCAGCGTGCATGAGGGACGAAACCGCGTCATCCGGCGATTGATGGATGCCATCGGGCACCCGGTGGTTGACCTGAGCCGCGTCGGGTTCGGCCCGCTGCGCCTTGGCAACCTGCAGATCGGTCAGACCCGCGATCTCACGTCCGCCGAGTTGGGCAAACTGCTCGATTTCGTCAAGATGTGAGTGTGGGCAGATCCTGCGATTCCGCCTCGCTCCACGCAGGATGACGAGTAGAGCCGAAACATCGACTAATCTTGTCGGGTGCATAAAATTGCTTTGAAGTTTTCTGTCGGGCTGATTGCGGCCGCGTCGCTACTGCTGATGGCGGGTTGCTCCGCTAAGACTGACCAGGCCAGTGCGAGTCCGTCGGACACGCCAACCGACACGGCAACTGACACCGCGACCGACACGCCCACCCCGATGGGCACGCCAACGCCCCTGACGAGCATTGATGCCGTCACAGTGAGCGGCGATTTCGACTCTGGCCTGCCAACCGTCAATGCGCCCTACCCGTTCAACGTCGACGCCACCCAGTGCAAGACGTTGGTGACCGGCACAGGCCCGGCGGTTGTCCCTGAAGCGCCTGTCGAGATCAACTATGTCGGGATCAACGCATCCACTGGGGTGACGTTTGATTCGAGCTGGCTCAGCGGTGCCCCAGCCGACAACTATGCCAACGGTTTTGTCCCTGGGTTCAACCAGTGCTTGGCTGGCGCGCCGCAGGGTTCTCGGCTGCTGATGCTGATCCCCAGCGATGACGGATACGGCCCAGACGGAAACACGCAGGCCGGCATCAACCCAGGTGACACGATGCTCTTCGTGGTCGACGTGCTGATCGCCGGCGTCGATACTCCCAGCGGCCCGGCTGCGGCAACAGGCAACCAGTGGGTGACGGTGGCCGACAGTGACGGCGTGCCCGCCGCCACCGTCAACGCCGGCCAGGTTCCGCCGACTAGCTTGCAGACGACCGTGCTGATCAAAGGTCAAGGCAAACCTGTGGCGGCGGACGACACGGTTATCGTCAACTTCTTCACTATGGACTACGCCACCGGCCAGTACATCGAGAACAGTTTCACTGACGGAAATGGGCCGCAAGCCGGGGCCGTGTCCGACATGATCCCGGGATGGCGGACGGCCCTGATAGGTCAGCCGATCGGCACCCGCCTGCTGGTTGTTGTGCCACCGGATCAGGCCTACCCGAAGGGCAACGCGACGCCGTCGGTAGCGCCGGGCACCACGCTGGTGTGCGTCATCGACATCCAGTTCTCCTTCATCCCGCCGTCTCAGTAACCACCCAGGGCTCCCAGACGGCCGGGGTGTCCAGCAGGTTGGCGCCGCGGGCCACGCCCAGCAGGGCAGCGGCGTCGGTAGCCTGCGGCCAGCCCAGCGATTCAGTGATGAGATCGAGGACATCGCCTGGTGTCCAGCCTTTCGCGTTCAGCGCCCGCAATGTGACCGCGCCGTCACGCTTGGCCAGGCGGTTACCGGCGGCGTTGACCGCCAGCCCGACGTGGGCGTATCGCGGCACGGGGAAACCCAGTTGGGTGGCCAGCCAGGCTTGCCGGGGCGCTGACGTCAACAAGTCCGCACCGCGCACCACCTGATCGACTCCTTGAAGGCCGTCATCCACGACGACGGCAAGATTGTAGGCCGGCGTGCCGTCCCCCCTGATCAGCACAAAATCGTCAACGATGCCGGTGACGTCACCAGCATGCTCGTCATGGACTGTGAATGTGCCGCCCGCTCGTACGCGGATCGCGGGGGCGCGTCCCTCAGCCCGACGGGCCGCCCGTTGCGCCTTCGTCAGATTGCCACAGGTGCCAGGGTAGGGGCGATAGTCTCCGTGTGGTGCCTGACTGGCAGCGGCAATCTCGGCCCGGCTGCAGAAGCACTCGTATGTGTCGAGGCCTGCGGCATATTGCTGGTACAGATCGAACCGCTTCGACTGCCACAGGACCTCACCATCCCAGTCGATTCCCAGCGACGCGAGGTCGTCCAACTGCCGCTGCGCCACGCCGGGGGCCGCCTTGACGCGGGCTTGGTCCAGGTCTTCGATGCGGACGATGAACCTTCGTTCGGTGGATCGCGCCATCAGCCAGGCAAGCAGCGCAGTGCGCAGGTTGCCCAAATGCAGGTCCGATGTGGGCGTCGGTGCGAATCGTCCAGCCATGGCACCGAAGTGTACTACCCCAGAAATGGCCGAACCGTGATAATCTCCCAGTTATGGAACGCCGGACGTCGGAGCGGTTGGTCAACCTGACCATCGCCTTGCTGACAGCCAGGACGTTCACGTCCAAAGATCGGTTGCGCGACCTGGTTGAGGGCTATCACGGGTTGAACAACGAAAACTTCGACCGGCAGTTCGAGCGCGACAAGGACACGCTTCGTGCCCTTGGGGTGCCGATCGAAACGGGCACGGACGAGCGCTACTTCGCCGACGAGCCTGGCTACCGAATAAGACGGGACGATTTCGAGTTGCCGCCGCTGAGCTTCGGCCCGGCAGAGGTGGCCGTGCTTGTGACGGCGGCCCAGGTGTGGCAGCAGGCGTCGGTGGCCGAGTCTACGACCCGAGCTTTGACCAAAGTGTGGGCCAGCGGGGTGGAGCCTGACATCGATCGTTTGGGCGCCCTGCGTCCCCACATAAGCGCAAGAGAACCCGCCTGGCAAACCCTGTGGGACGCCTTGCAGGCGCGACGGTACGTGACGTTCACCTACCACAACATGGCCCGGCGCGTGGCACCGTTCGTGCTGGCATACCGGCATGGGGCCTGGTATCTGGCCGGTTTCGACGACACCCGCGGTGCGCCGCGGTTGTTCAAGCTCGGTCGAATCCAGGGCGAGGTCTCGCTGACGGGCGAGCCTGGCGCCTACGAACTACCTGCCACTCCGGCCACCGAGTTGCTCGCCGGCCTAGAGGAGGCTCAGCCCGACGCCACCGCCTTGCTGGCGGTGCGCAGCGGCCGGGCCCCCTGGTTGACGCGCCGAGCAGAACTAGTGGCCCAGGCCGAGGGCGAGTGGCGGCGCTGGCAACTGCCCTACGCCAGCGGCGGCGCCGTCGTCGATGACATAGCCATGGGCGGCGCTGACGTGCGAGTCATCGAGCCGGCTGAGCTGGCCGAAGCCGTCAAGGCGCACCACCAGGCACTGCTGGCCAATCTGGGGGTTACGCCATGACCGCTGCACCCCAAGTTGCCCGACTGCTGATACTGGTGCCCTACCTGCAGCAGCGCGAGTACGTTGACGTCGCCGAGGTGGCGGCCGATTTCAACATCAAGCCGCGCCAAGTCTTGGACGATCTGCAGGTACTGGTGATGTGTGGGCTGCCGGGTGGTCTTCCCGACGATCTGATCGAAATCGATCTCGACCTGGCCCGCGAAGAGGGCTTGATCCACATGCGCAACTCGCCGTTGACCCGACCGTTGCGTTTCACGCGAGACGAGGCCGTCAGTTTGATTGTTGCCGTCGAGGCGGTTCGCGAGGTGGCCGATGGCCCAACCGCCCAGGCCGCTCAATCGGTTATCGACAAGCTATCTGGGCTGATGGGGGAGGCCCTGCCCGTCCGTCTCGAGGTGGCGGCCGGCGGTGACGACGTGCGTGACCGCCTGGGAGAGGCAATCGACCAAGGGCTGCAGGTGCGCCTGACCTATGACGGTCTGGCCCGCCGGGGCACCACTACACCCGTTGTCGATCCGACCCGTGTCGAGGTCAGAGACGGTGCGTCTTACCTTGTGGCATGGGCATTAGATCGTGGGGATTGGCGGTCCTATCGTCTGGATCGTATAGCTGACGCCGAGCTGACCGGCCAACCGGCCAAGGACCATGGTGCTCCGCCGGTGGCGTCCGGATCATTCGAAGACACGCCGGACACGGCGACGCTCGACCTGGACGCCAGTGCCGCCTGGGTGGCGGAGTACTATCCGGTGCGCGGTGTGACGGCCTTGCCTGACGGAGGGGTTCAGGTGGTGCTGCCGGTCGCCGATCCAGGCTTTCTGACAGGCTTGATCCTGCGGTTGGGACCGCAGATACGATTCGTCGACCCGCCATCGGCCGCTGCGGACGCCCTGGCGGAGGCCCGGGCATTTCTGGGCCAATTAGACTAAAACCATGCGCTATGCGGTGATCATGGCCGGCGGGGCCGGCACGCGACTCTGGCCGATGTCTCGTCAGGGCAGCCCCAAGCAGTTGTTGCCACTTTTTGGTGGTCTTTCGCTACTGCAGATCGCCTGGGCGCGAGCCACTGCGGTCGTTCAGCCCTCCAACCTTTACGTCTGCACGGGGGCGGCCTATGCCGACGAGGTACTGCGCCAATTGCCCGATCTGCTACCCCAGAACCTGTTGGGCGAGCCGGTGGGCCGCGATTCGCTCAATGCCGTTGCCTGGTCGGCGGCTGTGTTGGCCAAGCGAGACCCTCAAGCCGTCATGGCGGTGCTGGCGGCGGACCACCTGATAACGCCTGAGGACGTCTTCGCCGAGCGGTTGGCGGTCGGTTTCGAGATCGCCGAAGCAGATGCACAAGCGTTGGTGACGTTCGGCGTGGTGCCGACATCGCCACATACCGGCTTCGGTTACCTCGAGCGAGGGGAGGCCGTTGAGGGCTATCCGCAAGCCTCGCGGGTGGTCGCCTTCTGCGAGAAGCCGGACGCCGTGACGGCCGCCCAATACCTGGCCAGCGGGCGATACTGGTGGAACTCTGGGATGTTCGTCTGGCGCGTCGACACATTGCTTGACCAGATTCGTCAGCTTCAGCCCGAAACCTATGACGCGATTATCGAACTTGCCAACAGCCCCGCGCGGCTCAGTGCGATCTACGCGGATTTGACGCGCGTATCCGTCGACTACGCCATCATGGAGCCTGTCTCGCAGGGCCTGGGCAGCGCCCATGTGGTGGCTGTTGC
>WQYR01000054.1 GCA_009781145.1 Propionibacteriaceae bacterium
AACGCCGCCGACTACCAGGCCAATTTGGCCACACTGACGGGCCAACTGGCCAGCCTCGACGCCAGCTACCGCACCGGATTGACGGGGTGCCAGCGGACGTCCTTCTTGACGACACATGCGGCGTTCGGCTACCTGGCCAAGGAATACGGGCTACAGCAACTGGCGATCGCGGGCATAACCCCCGAAGACGAACCAAGCCCGAAACGGCTCGGCGAGGTCGCCACCGAAGCCCGAACCCTGGGGTTGACGACGGTGTTTTTCGAGACGCTGATTAGCCCCGACTACGCCAACACACTGGCCGCCGATCTGGGACTGCGCACGGACGTCCTTGACCCCATCGAGGGTCTCAGCGCCGCCAGTCGCGGCACCGACTACCTGCAGATCATGACGTCAAACCTTGACGCCCTGCGCCAGGCCAACGGATGCGTGAGGTGACCCATGGGAATTGTTGAAGCAACCGGGCTCGAGGTGTCACTCGACGGAACCCCAGTGCTGCGAGGCGTCGACCTGTCTGTCGGTGAACGGGAGACCGTCGCCCTGCTGGGCGGCAACGGCTCGGGCAAGACGACGACGCTGCGGGCCGTCCTTGGGCTGGTGCCACGGCAGGCCGGTCAGATCAGCCTTTTCGGCACCCCGCTGGACGACTTCCGGGCCTGGGCGCGCATCGGCTACGTGCCGCAGCATGGTGCCGTCCAGGTGGGCAACGCCACCATCTGGGAACTGGTTGCCAGCGGACGCCTGCCCCACCGGCGTCTGTTCCGGCCCCTGACACCCACTGACAACACGGCTATTGACGACGCCCTGGCGATGGTTGCCCTCACAGACCTGGCCCATCAGCCGATGGCCCACCTTTCAGGCGGGCAACGCCAGCGGGCGTTGATCGCCCGGGCACTGGCGACCCGTCCCGACCTGATCGTGCTGGACGAGCCACTGGCGGGGCTCGACACCGTCAGCCAAGACGAACTGACGGACGTGCTGGAGCGACTGAAGGAGGCTGGGCTAGCAATCCTCGTCGTCCTTCACGAGTTGGGGCCGTTCCAGCCGATGATCGACCGCGGGGTGGTGCTGCGCCAAGGTGTCGTCATCCATGACGGTCCGCTGCAGTCCGCCGGCGAAGTCACCCATGAGCATGCCCACCATCACGACGATCAGCCTGCCGCACACACCTGGGCGGCCGGGTTGGCAAGGGAGGCAACACGATGACTCTCGCCGACCTGTTCAGCTTCGGCTTCATGCAACGGGCGCTGATCGCCGCCCTCATTTCCGGGCTGTTGTGCCCCGCCGTCGGCGCGTACATCGTGCAACGGCGACTGTCGCTTCTGGGGGACGGCCTCGGGCACGTCGCCATCGCCGGTGTCGGCCTGGCCATGCTGACGGGCACCGCGCCCATGCCCGTTGCCATCGTCATCTGCCTGGTGGGGGCGCTGGCCATCGAACTGCTGCGACAGCGCGGACACGCCACTGCGGACGTCGGCCTGGCCATCTTGTTCTATGGTGGCATCAGCGTCGGCTTGCTGTTGGCTGGGCTGGCCGGTCAAGGCGCCGGGACGCTCAGCCAGTACCTGTTTGGCTCGCTGATCACGGTGACGACGGGCGACATCGGGCTGATCATCGGGTTGGCCGTCGTGGTGCTGGTGGTCGGCATCGGCCTGTCACCGCAGCTTTTCAGCGTCTGCGTCGACGAGGATTACGCCCGAACCCAGGGCCTGCCGGTGCGCCTTCTGAACCTGATGATCGTTGCCATGGCGGCCATCACAGTGACGCTGTCGATGCGCACCGTCGGGTTACTGCTAGTCAGCGCCCTGATGGTGGTGCCGGTGGCGGCGGCCCAGAACCTGGCCGGCAGTTTCCGCGCCACCATCGGCATCGCCATGGCGATCGGCGTCGTCGTTGGCGGCGGCGGCACGCTGATATCTGCCGCCGCCGACACGCCGTCCGGGCCGACGATCGTCGTCTCGGCGATCGTCCTGTTTGCCCTGGCCGCCGGCATCTCGGCGATACAAAGACGTCGCCACCCCAAGGTGTCTGACGTCGTCGAGCCGACAATCCACCATGTCGTGGCCGAAGTGACTGATCATGCCGGGTCGGCGGCCCCCGCCGTCCTGCATGACGACCACGTTGACTATCTGTTCGGCGGCCACCGTCACGCACCCCATGGAGACCATTATGACGAGCACTGACACTCCAGCCCGGCCCCTGCGCCGCACCCATCAGCGCGAGCTGGTGACGTCCGTTTTCGACGACACAGACCAGTGGCTGACCGCCCAACAGATCCACAACAAGTTGGCAGAACGCGGCGAAAAGGTGGGCCTGGCCACCGTCTACCGCACGCTGGCAGTGCTGGTCGAAACTGGCGGCCTCGACGCCATCCACGCGCATGGGACAGGCGCCAACCCGCCGGAATGGTCGTACCGTCGCTGCTCAACCCAACACCATCACCACCTGACCTGCCGCAGGTGCGGAAGGACGGTAGAGATCGCCGCACCGCCCATAGAAAACTGGGCGGCATACATGGCGTCAACCCACGGCTACACGGCCATCGAGCACGTCATCGAGGTCTCAGGCCTCTGCCCCACCTGCCAGTAGAGGGGTCACGGGCTCACAGCCCCCAATTGGATAACCAGCTTCTTGTCGAAGCTGAACAGCGGGCTGGCGTTGTTGGCCTGCGCATCCACGCTCAGGAAGATGTCCGTGCAAGATAGTTTCGGGTGATCGATGTAGGTTTCTATGAGTTGCCCCCACAAGCGGCGATCAATTACCAACGATGCCTGACCGATCAGCGCTCTGATGGCTTGCGCCACCTGTTCGCGGCTCAGCCTGTAGTAGCTTTCCAAGACATAGACGGTTTCAATGACAGCAACGTCTGGCACACGCAGATGTTGCCCTGACGCAAACAGATCGTCCATCTTGGCGGTCTTCGCTGGGTCGTCGCGCACCAGCCAACGCACCAGACAATTCGTATCAAGCGTCGGCATAGCGCCCCATTGCCGCCTCACGACGCAGCGCGTCGAGGTCTGGCGTCTTGCCCCAGGTGCCGTTGCGCCGCGCTGTCTGCTCGATCATGTCTCTGACGGCATCCACCGGGCCGGCCGTCTCCATGACGGCGTGATCCCCGCTGCGGCGGAAACCGACTTTCTGCCCGGGTTTGATGCCCAGCGCCTGGCGCAGCTCGACGGGAAGAGTAACCTGTCCTTTCGATGTCACAGTTGCATACATCATGCTCATGTAAGGAGTATAGCAACAGTAAGCTCAATTGTCAGCAGCCGTCCGGCCGGTCAACGCCTCCCGGGCGGCGGCCTCGACACCGTCCTTGGCGATTGTCTCGACGAAGTCGGCCACCCGCTCGTCGAACGCGTCCCAACGGGTCAGCAGATCGGGCAGAATGCCAGCCCGCATGACGCGCAGCGCGTGATCGCGGGGGCCGCCGGCACCGGCCACGGCAGCTTGCATGGCCGCGAGCTTCGGCTCAACCACCCGCTGAGCCACCGGCCCGGGGTCAAAACCAGGTGGGGGACACGACACACAAATCCAGGCTGCCGCTGTCAGCGCCAACTGCTGAGGCATGACGCCCCGCTGCATGTGAAAGTCGCCCGGCACGACGATGCGCTGGGCCAGCTTCAGCGAGCTGTCCGTCGCCACGCGCCAGGTGGCGTCGTTCAACGCCGTGTTGGCCCACCGCTCGAATAGGTCGTCCATGTAGTCCGTCACGTCAAATCCGTGCGGCAGATCCAGCGTCGGCAGGTACTCGTTGACCTGGGCGGCCCGCAGGCACTCGGCGATGTAGTCGATGGCGATGGCGCCGGGGTTGGTTGCCTCGCCCGACAGCACCCCAAGGTTCGCCAGCAATGAGTAGCCGCCGTTCAGCAGGCGCAGCTTCACGAACTCATACTTGTTGACCTCATCGGTGAAGATGGCCCCGGCTTTCTCCCAGGCCGGCCGCCCCGCCGCGAACGCGTCCTCCAGCACCCACATGGTGAACTTCTCGGCAGGGACGGGCACCTCGTCCCTCACCCCCAAAATGCGCTGGACGGCGTCGCGGGTGACGTCCGTCGTCCCGGGGACGATGCGGTCAACCATGGCGTTGGGGAAAGTGACGGACGTCTCGACCCAATCGAGCACTTCACTTGGGGCGTCCCCCGCTTGAAGGAATTGGATGACACGGTCATGGGTGGTGTGCCCAGCCGCCAGCATGTTGTCGCAGCTGAGCACCGATAAGGGTTGGGAGTTTTGCCGCCAGCGCGCGACCAAACCCCGCACCAGTAGGCCCAGCGGGGTCTTGGCGTTATCGGGGGCGGCCAGATCGGCGGCAATTGCCGGGTCTGCGATGTCCAAACCGCCTGCCGGGCTGGTGTGGTAGCCACCCTCGGTGATCGTCAACGTCACAATCTTGGTGGACGGCGCGGCGATCGCTTCCGTCACGTCATCACCCTGGTCTGAGGCCACCAGTAGGCCGCGGTGGACGTCCACCACACTGGCATGCTCGGTGCCGGGCGCCAGCTCCAAGACGGAGTAGAGGTTGTCTTGCGCGCGCATCGCGTCGATGACCCGGGGCGACCGGTTAGCGACGCCGACGATACCCCAATCCCCCGTCTCCGCCGCCATAGCGAGCGCCGTGTAGACGGCGGCGTGTGCCCGGTGAAACTGCCCCAGCCCCAGATGCACGATACCGGGTGTGGGCGGCGCGGACGCCCCAACAAGTGAACCAGTGGGCAATGTTTGACGACTGAGCGCGGCAGCCATGAGTCAGGCCTTTCTGCGGCGGGTATTCCGTCACCATTGTGGCATATGATGAAATTGGTGTTGTATGCGGCGCCTTGGGGAACTCGGCATGGATAGGCAGACTCATGATTCACACGTTCAGACGGACGAGCGGCGCCATTTTGGCGGCAATGATCGTCCCCCTACTGGCTGCTTGCGGCCCAAGCGGCCCAAGCACGGGCAGTTCAAACACCGGGGACCCGAGCCAAGAGCCGGTGGCCACGTCAGCTCCAACGACCGAAAGCATCACCCTCTCCGCTGCCCAAATCGGTGAGATCTATGGCGATTTGGCGTCTAGCGGAATGGGTATCGAGGACGCCTGGGTAGGTGAATGGCCACAGTCCGACGACCAGATCACGGTTGACGGAAGCACCTACGTGTACGACAGCGCCTATGCATCGGTCGAGGACCTGAAGGCCGCCACCGAGGCCGTCTTCACCCAGGAGTACGCCACCCAGGCGTTCTATGGTTCTTTGTCTGAGCAACCGCCGCTTTTCATCGACCAGGACGGCAAACTGTACCGGCTCCACATCGGCGGGTGGGGTGGCGACGGCACTGCCGACGTCAGCACCATCGAGGTGACAAGCCAAACCGCCGACACCATCGTCTTCACTGCCAATGTGAAGGCGGAAGCTGGCCCCGACTACACCGGTAACTACATGCTGGTGAACGTCAACGGCGCGTGGCGCCTGGCGTGCTCCGTCGGCGGAATGCAGTGGTGAATCACCCTACGTCAAGCAAAGGCAGCGAGCGCAGCGAGTGCTCCATGTGCCAGGTGATGAAGGTGTCGACCGCGGTGTGAGCCCGGGCTTCGGCATCGGCTGTCGCGGCGACGGCGGTCGTCCAGTCGCCCGCCAGTAGGGCGCCCAACAGCACCCACGTCGGCTCATCCAGCGGGCTGGCACCCGGAGGTTTGCAAGCCGCGCAAACCAAACCACCAGACGTCGCCGAGAACCATCGTTGCAGGGTCGCCTGCCCGCAGCGCGCACACGTCGCCAGGGCAATCTTGTAGCCCGCGGACGCCAGCGCCCGAAGCAAGTATGAGTCGAGGATCATCGTCGGCCTGCGGGTGTCGTCGGCCGCGCCCAGCGCATGAAGCGCCCCGATCAGCAGGTGGTACTGCGTCAGCGCCGGCTCGCCCTCCTCGGCCACCAGTCGGTCGGCCGTCTCAAGCATCACCTGGCCGGCGGTGAACCGGGGGTAATCGTCGCGCAGCGGCTTGGAGTACCCGGCGACAGTGTCAACCTGCGCAATGACGTCCAGCGTCCGTCCCCGCACCAACTGGATGTCCACATGCGAAAAGGGCTCCAACCGCCCCCCGAACTTGGATGACGTGCGCCGCACCCCACGCGCCACCGCCCGCACCTTGCCGTTGTATTGCGTCAACAGCGTCACGATCCGGTCAGCCTCGCCCAACTTGTAAGCCCGCAGCACCACAGCGCGGTCTCGGTATGTAGGCACACCACAATTGTCCCACCTGGAGCGTATTGAGATGGCGGCGTGCTCCAGCCGGCCCCGAGCGCACCCCTTCGTAAACTTTCGACGTCATCCTGCGCAAGCGAAGCGCAGTCGCAGGATCTGGCCAGATGCTGCAGCAGCATGACGAACAATTTGCCGACATGGATCGACGGGGGGAAGGTTTTCCACGAGTCGGGGCTCTGGGGTGTAACCGCTGCGGTCCGTAAGGAGCGCCGGTTTAGGGGGCCCCGGAGAGCAGGGAGCCGGTAGGATGCCGAAGGCATCGCCTCCCGAAACGCCCCCCGCGACGGAAACACCCTCCACCCGACAATCCACCACAAAGGGATGGCTGTGGCCCACCGCTTGTTTCGACTTTGCCCTTGGTCCAAAAACCTGTACTTCGGCGGCCGTCCTGGGGACAATTGGGATCGAAGCGGTGTTCTTTGGCGTCGAAACGCCGAAATTGGGCCGTAGGCCTACGCTTCGTCGGACAGGCGCTGGATTTCGGTCGTCGAGGCGGATGTTTGTGAATCGGCCGGCTGCGGAACTTGACTCCGTTGCGAACGCCATGACCATAGGTCACAAGTTCATGACAATTCCTGGACTGATGGGCTGTACGCACACCGATGCTGGCAGACTGGATATATGGATCGCCAGACTGAATTCGTGCTCGGCGCCGTTGAAGAGCGCGACATCAAATTCATTCGGCTTTGGTTCACCGATGTGCTCGGGGCGCTAAAGTCGGTCGCTATTTCGCCCGCCGAACTGGAGGGTGCGCTGACTGAGGGCGTCGGCTTCGATGGCTCGGCCATTGAGGGGTACGCCCGGGTGTTCGAGTCGGACATGGTGGCCCGGCCCGACCCGTCAACCTTCCAGTTGTTGCCCTGGCGCACATACGCCGGCACGGCCCGTCTGTTCTGCGATGTCACGCTGCCGGACGGTTCCCCAGCCGGGGCTGACCCTCGCAACGTGCTGAAGCGGGCGCTGCGCAAGGCCGCCGACATGGGCTTCACGTTCTACATCCATCCCGAGATCGAGTTCTTCCTGTTCCGCGACCCAGTGGTGCCGGGTCAGCCGCCCATCCCCTTGGACTTCGGCGGCTACTTCGACCACACGACGCTGGACACGGGCACAAGCTTCCGGCGGGACGCGATCACGATGCTCGAGGCGATGGGTATTTCCGTCGAGTTCAGCCACCACGAGGCGGCGCCTGGGCAGCATGAGATTGACCTTCGCTACGCCGACGCCCTATCGATGGCCGACAACATCATGACTTTCCGTGTCGTCCTCAAGGAGGTGGCGACAAGCCAGAACATCGTCGCGTCGTTCATGCCGAAGCCGTTCACCGAGTACCCTGGCTCGGGCATGCACACCCATCTGAGCCTATTCGAAGGCGACACCAACGCCTTCTACGACGCCGCCTCTCCCATCCAGCTTTCGGCGATCGGCAAGAGCTTCGTGGCGGGCCTGCTGGCGCATGCGCCCGAAATCACCGTCATCACAAATCAGTGGACGAACTCATACAAGCGATTGACGGGCGGCGGCGAGGCGCCGTCCTACGTCTGCTGGGGTCGCAGCAACCGCTCGGCACTGGTGCGCATACCGCTGTTCAAGCCGAACAAGGCTTCGAGTGCGCGGGTCGAATACCGCGCCATCGATTCCGCCTGCAACCCGTACCTGGCGTATGCGGTTTTGCTGGCCGCCGGCCTGGACGGCGTCGAAAAAGGCCTGCCTTTGCCGCTCGAAGCCGAGGACGATGTGTGGGAGCTCAGCCAACGCGAACGCAAGGCCTTGGGCATCAAGGCGCTGCCGTCCAACCTGGGCGAGGCGATCGAGGCAATGGAAGAGTCGGAGCTTGTGGCCGAGACACTGGGCGAGCACGTCTACGACTATTTCCTGCGCAACAAGCGCGCCGAGTACGAGCAATACCGCAGCCAAGTAACCCCCTGGGAACTACAGACGCTGCTGCCGTCCCTGTAGAGTCACCAGTTGTAGTTAGACTAGTCGACGACTAGTCTAAGCTCATGACTATCACTGAAATCGGCGCCTACGAAGCCAAGACGCGCTTCTCACAACTGCTTGACGAAGTGCTCACTGGCCACGTCATCACCATAATGCGGCACGGCACGCCCGTCGCCCGTTTGACGCCTGTCACCCCGTCCGTCCAAAGTGACCCCGACGACATTGTGGAGGCGTTCCGCCAGGCTCGCAAAGGCATCACCCTCGGCCCCGACCTAACCATTAGGGAACTCATCGACGAGGGCAGGCCATGATCGTCGTCGATGCCAGCATAACAATGTCGTGGTGTTTGGACGACGAGGCAACGACCGCCACCGACGAGCTGCTCGCTCGAGTGCGGCGCGAAGGCGCTGTCGCCCCTTCTCTCTGGCGCTATGAGACGTGCAACGCCCTGGTCACCGGCTTGCGTCGCAAGCGGCTGAAGGAGGCCGACATCGCCAGGTTGCTCGAGTTGTTGGACGGCTTACCTATCACGATTGACATCAACCCCCCGAACTCCAAACGTCTGGCGACTCTGGCCGTTGCGCATGACCTGACGGTGTACGACACCGCATACCTGGCGTTGGCGCTTGACCGCGGCCTGCCGCTGGCCACCCTGGACGACGCCTTGTCGAAAGCGGCAACCAAGACTGGCGTTGCAGTGCTGCCTGTGCTTTGATATTCGTGGTGATCATGCCCGATGCAGAAAAGGACAACAGTGGCAACCATCCATGATGTGGCGTCAGCCGCTGGCGTCTCGACGACGACTGTCTCACGGGTGTTCGGTCAGCCGAGCCAAGTGACGGAGTCGACCCGTCTTCGGGTTCAGGCGGCTGCAAGCGCCCTGGGTTATCGACCCAACCGGGTGGCGGCGCTGCTGCGTTCGGGTAGGACGGGGACGGTTGGGTTGCTTGTGCCCGACCTTGAGAACCCCTACTTCGCCATGGTGACGAAGGGTGTCCAAGCCCGTGCCCGCGAGTCAGGTCTCACAACATTTGTGGTCGATTCCGACGAGATCGCAGAGCGCGAACCGAAGTTCCTTCAACTGCTTGCCGACCAGACGGACGGCGTTTTGTTGTGCTCGCCACGGGCATTGATCGAGGACGCGGCCGCCGCTCAAGGTCACAATGTCGTGTTGGTGAACTCAACTTTGGAGGGCATGGCGTCCGTCAGCGTCGACTATGTCGTTGCGATGCTGAAAACGGCGGAACACCTTTATGCGCTTGGGCACAGGCGCGTTGCCTATGTTGGCGGCCCTCAGACGTCTTGGTCCGACAGGATGCGGCGAAATGGCCTGGCTGCCGCTGTGAACCTAAAGCCCGATCTGGAAATCATCGACTTGGGCAGCTTCGTCCCCAGGGTGACGGGCGGCGCGGCGGCGGCTGATCTGGCGGTGGCCAGCGGCGCGACGGCCACCATCGTCTTCAACGATCTGATGGCCATCGGGTTGATGAATCGGCTGACCGAGCGCGGTTTGAGTATCCCCGGGCACATGAGCGTGGTCGGCTGTGACGACACTTTCGTGGCGCAATTCGCGGCCGTCCCCCTGACGACCTTCCACATTGATATCAGCGGCATGGGTGCCCGTGCCGTCGACCTTTTGAACCAGCAACTGACATCGTCCGGCGACGGTGGCTTGGCCCCCGGCCTGCCCTGGCCCGGCGAGCTTGTGGTTCGCGCCTCAACGGGAGTGGCGCCAAAACACGCCTAGTCACACCAAGACGGGCCAACCAGTTGACATACCCACACACAGTGCTAGACTCATTCCAATGAAAACGTTACCGTCCTGTATCTATCGACAATGAATCACACGTTGTCAACGGGCAGATGACAGATCGGAATCGTTTCCATGATATGCAGTGACGCACATGGAGGACATCGTGAAGCGTTTGTGTGAGTCGACGATGAACAGTCGGCGCGACACGCTGCCGACGCGCATCATCCAATTCGGTGAGGGCAACTTCCTGCGCGCGTTTGTCGACTGGCAGGTTCAACAGATGAACAAGGCCGGCGTCTTCAATGGCGGCGTGGCCATCGTCCAACCCTTGGCAACCGGACGGGTGGCAGAACTCGAGAAGCAGGACCGGCTCTACACAGTTCTCCTCGAAGGGTTACGAGACGAGACCCTGATCAGCACCCATGAGATCGTCACCGTCGTCAACCAGACGGTCGACCCATATGCTGACTGGCCTGGCTTCCTG
>WQYR01000055.1 GCA_009781145.1 Propionibacteriaceae bacterium
CAGCAGGTTCTTGGCCTCGTAGGCCCGGTCGATGGCAGCGGTTATTGGCACGCGCCCAGATTACCCGGATACACCCGGCCAACCCAGGACCGCCGCGCGGCGTCACTCCAGATAGTCGCGCAGGACCTGCGAACGGGACGGGTGGCGCAGCTTGCTCATAGTCTTCGACTCGATCTGACGGATGCGCTCACGCGTCACACCGTAGACACGCCCGATCTCATCAAGCGTCTTCTGCTGACCGTCCGTCAAGCCGAATCGCATGGCGACGACGCCAGCCTCACGCTCCGACAATGTGTCGAGGACGTCCTGTAGCTGCTCCTGCAACAGGGTGAAGTTGACGGCCTCGGCCGGCACAATGGCCTCGGAGTCCTCAATCAGGTCTCCGAATTCGGAGTCGCCGTCTTCACCCAGTGGCGTGTGCAGCGAAATCGGCTCGCGGCCATACTTCTGCACCTCGATGACCTTCTCGGCCGTCATATCGAGTTCCTTGGCCAGCTCATCGGGCGTTGGCTCGCGACCTAGGTCCTGCAGCATCTGACGCTGCACGCGGGCCAGTTTGTTGATGACTTCGACCATGTGCACGGGGATGCGAATCGTGCGAGCCTGGTCGGCCATGGCACGGGTAATGGCCTGCTTGATCCACCAGGTGGCATAGGTCGAGAACTTGTAGCCCTTGGTGTAGTCGAACTTCTCGACCGCCCGGATCAGTCCAAGGTTGCCTTCTTGAATCAGATCAAGGAACAGCATGCCTCGGCCCGTGTAGCGCTTGGCCAGCGACACGACCAGGCGCAGGTTGGCTTCAAGTAGGTGATTCTTCGCCCGGTGGCCGTCGTCGATGATGATCCGGTAGTCCTCCATGGCCGTCTTGCGCGGCTTGAGATGCCCGGTGGCCAGTTCCTCCTCTGCGAACAGGCCGGCCTCGATCCGCTTGGCCAGATCGACTTCCTCCTCGGCGCTCAGCAGCGCCACTTTGCCGATCTGCTTCAGATAGTCCTTGACGGGGTCGGCCGTGGCACCAGCCACGGTCACCTGCTGCTCTGGTTCGTCGCCCTCGTCCGAGTCTGATAGCGAAAAGGCCCCGTCATCGGACTCTTCGGCCTCTTCATCTGCCAGTATCTGGGCTTCCTCGCGTTCCGCGTCGACGGCGTCATAGTCGGCGTCGTCAATGTCGTCCAACGAACGCTTTTTGGCCGGCACTACCAATCCCTCGGCGGTCTCGACGGCCTCGACCATCTCGACAGCAGTCTCGATCACCGGCTCCCCCGATGCCACAAGGTCATCAGGTGTTGGGTCAGCACTTGAAATGGGCATGTCCGCAGGTATTTTTGCTGCGGGTTTGACTGCGGTTCGAGTAGCCACTGACAGCCTTCCGATCGGTATTAGGCAACAACAAAATAAGGGGCTTGTCAAGCCCTGCGCTATTCAATTCTGCCAGCCGGTGTGCCATCACGCAAGTGGTGGCCGCCGACCTGGCGTTGATTAGGACCAACAGCAGTACACATATTAAACTTAGTTGAAAGTGCAATAAAGTTTGCATCATGTTTGTTACACATAATGACAAAACCAACAGGGGCTGGTTATCCACGGAGAGCCTACGTCCCGAAACCGAACAGTGATGACCAGTAAGCAGGTGATTAGCGATGATGATGACAACCAAGACGAACCAGACACGCCGATCTGGCAGTAACCACAACATCGAAGGCCGAGATGCAGTCGGCCTCTACCTCGATTCAATATCCAAGACCCCCCTATTGACTGCTCAAGAAGAGGTCGACCTCGCCAAGCGGATCGAGGCTGGACTCTTCGCCCAGCAGCTCCTCGAAGGTAAGGCGCGCTCTACAGTACCCGGCACCTCCGAGGAACTAAAGATAATTGTTGACCAGGGCCACGAGGCCTTCGAGCAGTTTGTCCGGGCAAATCTACGCCTCGTGGTCGCCGTGGCTCGAAAGCACGGTCACGGCGCCATGCCGCTTCTTGACCTGGTGCAGGAGGGCAACACCGGCTTGATCCGCGCCGTCAAGAAATTCGACTACACAAAGGGCTTCAAGTTCTCAACCTATGCGACATGGTGGATCCGCCAGGCGATCACCCGCGGCATCGCTCACGGCAGCCAGATCGTCAAACTGCCCGTCCACATCGCGGAGCAGATCAACCAGGTCACCTCGACACGCAGCAACCTGACACGCAAATTGGGACGAGAGCCCGAGTTGCACGAACTGGCCACCGAGATGGGCATGCCGGTCAACACCGTCCACGATCTCATCCGTCTGGGACGGGTACACGCCAGCCTGGATGCACCCTTGGGTGACGACGGCGACACGACACTTGGTGACTTGATGGCGGCCCAGCCTGAGCAGACCGAGGAGCTCAGTGTTGAGGACAAAGCCACGCTCAACGCTATGCTCAACAGCCTTGACGACAGGTCCGCCGACATCGTGCGCCGCCGGTACGGCCTAGCTGGCGGTACCGTCACCAAGTTGGCCGATATTGGTGAGGCTTGGGGTATCACCGCCGAGCGGGTGCGCCAGATCGAACGCGCCGCGCTGAAGAGCCTTCAGCGGATGAGCGCCGGCGAGCTGGGGCAGATGGCCGTCTAGCGCCGCTGTCAGGTTAGCATCTGACGGCCCTCGACCAGGCGCACCAAACCTTCCTGCGCACAGGACGCGATGAGCGAGCCGTCCTGGAAAAGCCGACCTGTGGAAAACCCAAGGCTCGCATGAGCATTGGGAGACTCCATGTCGTAGAGCAGCCAGCGATCAACGCGGCAGGGACGGTGGAACCACATCGAATGACTAAGGGACGCAGCCTGGAGGCTCGTGGACATAAACGCCACCTCGTGCGGCAAGGCGCTGACAGAAAGCAGCGTCATGTCAGAAAGGTAAGCCAGCACCGCCTGGTGAAGTCTGGCTGGCACGTTGGCCGGCAGGGTGTCGACCGTGCGCACCCACACTCGCATCCAGGCTTGCGGCTTGCCGCGGTTCTCATTGGTGGTCGCAGTCGAGGAGTCCCCGGCGAACCGCACGTCCAAGCAGTCCCATTCGTGCCAAACCGGAGACACACCGAAACGCTCATCCATCACCTCGGTGATCGGGGGGCATTCCTCGGGCGGGTCGACGTCGGTGGGCTGCGGTTCGGTGTGGTCGAGGCCGGACTCGTCCTTGTGAAAAGACGCTGCCATGATGAAGTTGGTGCCATCGCCCTGCTGCGCCACAACACGCCGAACCGAAAATGACCCGCCGTCGCGGGCGTCCTCAACTGCATAGTCGATACTGTCGGATGTCTTGGCGGCCCGCAGGAAGTAGGCGTGCAACGAGTGGGCCGTGCGGTCGTCGTCTACCGTTGCGTAGGACGCCATCAGCGCCTGCGCCAGCACCTGGCCGCCGTAGGTGCGCTGGAAAAAGGTGTTGCCAGGCGCACCAACAAAAAGCTCGCCGCGCCGGGTGAGCCTTAAGATGTCAACAAGTTCCGCGAGGTTCTTCGGCATCAGCGCCTTTGGACCGTTCGATGTTACTGGGCTGCGCCCTGGCTGCCATCGAACTTGTCTTTGACACCTTCGAATGCGCCGGTCAGCTTGTCCTTGACTGCATCGATCTTGCCGCCGTCGGCCGCTTCCTTCTTGACGGCATCGACAGCCTCGCCCAGTTTCCCGGCAGCCTGATCCTTGAATTCTCCCAGCTTGTCCTTGACTGCATCGATCTTGCCGCCGTCGGCCGCTTCCTTCTTGACGGCATCGACAGCCTCGCCCAGTTTCCCGGCAGCCTGATCCTTGAATTCTCCCAGCTTGTCCTTCATTACGTCGAGCTTTCCGCCCTCAGCAGACTCCCGCTTGATGGTCTCGACAGCCTCATCTTTCAAGCCGCCAAGCTTGCCAGCTACCTGGGACAAGAAACTGCCGCCCTCAGCTGCATCCGTGCTCATTTGAAATCCCTTCTCTACCCCACGCTTGTGGGTTTGCATAGATATGCTACGCCTGTGAAACGGTCACAGCGCCGCCAGCCGAGCCATCAGTCGTTTGACCGACACCGTCTGAATCGTTTTCACAGGCTGCGCAAAGATTTGAAGACGCAACTCCTCTATCAGATAGCCGATCTCATCCAACTCGCCCAAAAGGTCGCGGGGCGCCTGATCATAGGCCCCCAGCACCGGTGTCAACTGAGCCATGCCAGCTTCATCCCGGGATGGTGAGGTCAGCGCTGTTTGCAGCCGGCGAGTCACGCCATCCAGCCAGACGGGCACACGTCGCAGCCACGGTTCGGGAATTGTGCGAAGAAATCCGTCGAAAACCAGGTCACCGACTTGACTGTTGATGTCTTGCACCAGGGCAGACGATTGATTGAAACCGTCCAGGGCAGTTTCCACCTTGCCGAGGTTCGTCAAGGTTTGTGTTGCTAGGGCGACGTATTGGTTGATGGTGGGCGCCTGGCGTGGCCCGACGGCTTGCAGCGCGCGCGCAAACGCGGCCTCGTCGCGGATCGTCCAAGTCCCGCCCAGGTCGTCGAACAGCGATCCGAGTGCGCCGAGCCTGGCATCGGCCAGCAAATCAGCCACAGAGCGGTACGGCCCCGTCGCCAGCGTGGCAAGACTGGCCGAACCAAGGTTGGCGAAAGCTCCCTTGGTCAGATCGGGCAGGTTTAGGGCAGCCAACCGCACGACTCCCCCGCGGTGTGTGTGCTTGGCCTGCGCCAAGTTGGCGGCGTACGTTACACGAGCAGCCGTGACACCGTCCTGCAAGGCCGGGAAAGCGGCAACCTCCAACCCGTCCCTTCTCAAACGGACCGTCTCGGGCAGCACCTCAAACACCCAAGCGGCACCGCTCCGGGCCTGGGTCTCGGCGCTCTTGGCCAGCCTTCGATGCACTTTCTCGATCAGTTCGTCTTGCAGGACGGGCAGGTCTTGGCTGACGTGGGTGTGCTTGCCGTCATCTACGCGGAAGCTGAAGCGCAGGTGCGCCGGCACTGCCGAAATGTCGAACCCATCGATTGGGACGCCCGTAATGGCAGTCAACGCGCGGCCCAACTCGTCCGGGAATGGCTTGGTGAAGTCCGCATGATCACCTAGCCAGGCGAGCGCTCGGGCGGCAAAATCAGGCGCCGGGACGACATGTTGGCGAACGGCCTTTGGCAAGCTGCGGATGAGCCCGGTGGCTAAGTCGAGACGTTGCCCCGGCACGCCCCACGTGAACGGGGCTGATGGCAGGTCAGCCAATTCCGTCAGCGCCACGTCGACGGTGACGCCGTCCAGGGACTCGCCGGGTGCAAAGCGATAGTCGAGGCCGAGAGTGGTTGGGCCAACGACCCAAGTGTCAGGGAAGTCTTCCTCTGCCGGCGCCTCGCTGGCGAGCAAGTCGTCAACGCTCAACTGCAGCGACGCCAGCGCATCAGGACCGCTGCGCAGCCAACGCTCCAGCGCGGCCCCCGACGCCACATCAGCGGGCAGCCGGGCGTCGAACCAATCGGCCAGGGTGTCATCGGCCGTCAACAGCCCGCGTCGGCGAAGCTTGGTCTCCAGGTGCTCTATCTCGGTCTTGACGGCGGTGTTGTGCTCGATGACCGCCTCCGTGCGACTGCCCATACGGGCGGTCAACTGGTCTTCCACCAGCGCGGACCGAATGAAGATCGCCCGCGCGACATCCGGATCGATGGGCTGGAAATCGATGCGCCTGGTTGCAAGCGGCACACCGAACAAAGTCGCGTGGCGCTCGCAAAGGACAGCCCGGCCCTTGGCTGAGTAATACGGCTCTGAGTAGGTGTAGCGCACAAGCGCCGCACCCAACTCTTCGGCCCACGTCGGATCGATTTCGGCCACGGTATGGGCCCACAAACGGCTGGTCTCGACCAGCTCCACTGCCACAACGAAGTCCGGCGTGGAACGCGCCAGAGCCGAGTCGGGGCCAATGGCGAAGCGGGCGCCGCGGGCTCCCAGGTACTCTCGCGGGCCCCGTCGCTTTTGGGTTGGCGGCGGCGGTTGCAACGCGCCGATATGCGACAACAGCCCGGCCAAGCAGGCCTTCAGCACATCGTCAATGGGCGCCGGTTCGGCATGAGCGTGCATTTTCATGCCGCGAGCCAGGTTGCGCAGTTGGCTGACCAGGTCCTGCCATTCGCGCACCCTCATATAGCTGAAAAACTCACGCTGGCACAGCTTGCGGAACTGTGAGCCGTTGAGGTCTCGTTGGGCGTCACCCAAGTAGGCCCACAGGCGCAGCATCGCCCCGACGTCGCCGCCAGTCCCGGTGGCGGGCGGCGGGGCCTCTTTCTGACTGCCCTTTTTGCGGTACGCGCCCCAACCGGTATGCACCGTGATGCGGGCGGGTTCCGCCGGTGTCGCCACCGGCTCTGGGACGGCCACACCAGCCACCAAGGCCTCGTCGGAGGCGAACCTGGCATGGCTGATGTCTGCGGCTTCCCGCTTCTCAAAGGGGCGCTCGCGCACGTCCGGCACGCTGAGCCCAGCAGCGATGACGATAGCCTCACGAAGGCAGCCCCGGGCGTCCCCTTCGAGGATGATGCGGGCCAGCGCCGGGTCGATCGGCAACTCGGCCAAACGGCGTCCGATGCGAGTCAGCCGCAGGTCACCCGGGCCACCGGTGATGGCGCCCAACTCGGCCAACAGCCGCACACCTTCGTCCACATGACGGCGATCAGGCGCGTCAACGAAGGGGAAGTCGGCGATATCGCCGAGGCGCGCCTGCGTCATCGCGAGGATGACCGAGGCAAGATTCGTGCGAAGAATCTCTGGCTCGGTGAATAGAGGACGCGACTCGTAGTCTTCCTGCGAATACAGGCGCACGCAGATGCCTGGGGCGACGCGGCCGCAGCGTCCGGCCCGTTGATCCGCGCTGGCCCGGCTGATCGGTTCGATCGGCAGCCGCTGCACCTTGGCGCGGGCTGAGTAGCGGGCGATGCGGGCAAAACCAGGGTCGATGACGCAGCGGATACCCGGCACGGTCAAGGAGGTCTCCGCCACATTGGTTGCCAGAACGACGCGACGGCCCTCGTGCGGCGCAAAGATCCGGGCCTGCTCGTCCATGGTCAATCGGGCGTAGAGCGGCAGAACGTGTGTGTCGCGAAGCCGGGCGCCTTCGATGGTTGCCGCCGCGTCGCGGATCTCCCGCTCGCCCGCAAGGAACACCAAAGTGTCGTCGTTCGGCGGAAGGGTGCGCAGGGCTTTTACGATGGCGTCGGGCTGATCCGCGTCTCCGACCGGCTGGTACCGCACCTCGATCGGGTAGCCGCGCCCCGAGACCTCGACGATAGGCGCGTTGCCGAAGTGACGGGAAAACCGCTGAGTGTCGATGGTCGCCGACGTGATGATCACTTTGAGATCGTCACGGCGCTCCAACAGTTGCTTCAGGAAACCAAGGAGGAAATCGATGTTGAGCGAGCGCTCGTGGGCCTCGTCAACAATGATCGTGTCGTAATGACGCAGAAGGGGGTCATGGGCGATCTCGGCCAACAAAATGCCGTCCGTCATGACCTTGAGCTGGGTGGCCCGCCCAGTCTGAGCGACGAATCGCACCTGGTAACCAACCAGTTCGCCCAACTGGGTGCCCGTCTCTTCCGCGATGCGGGAGGCAACGCTGCGGGCGGCGATCCGGCGCGGCTGGGTGTGGCCGATGTTTTGGCGTCCCAACGCGAGTGCGATCTTCGGCAGTTGCGTCGTCTTGCCAGAACCGGTCTCCCCCGCCACGATGACCACCGGATAGCCCAAGATCAGGGCAGCGATTTCGGCCTGATGAGCCGCAATCGGCAGGGACGGGTCAACGGTCAGGTTGGGCATTTGCGGCGGCCGCTTTGGCGGCCTCTTCCTTCTCCAAGTCGGTGTATGCCACCTTACCCACCTTGGTCATCGGCAACTCACTGCGGAACTCGATGTGACGTGGCGCCGCCCACTTCAACAGGTGTTGCTTGGCGAAGGCCTTCACATCCTGGGCTAGCGCCTCGTCAGCCACCACTCCGTCCATCGGGATAATGAAGGCCTTGACGCTGCTGACCTGGTAATCGTCTGGAATACCGATGACGCAAGCCGTCTTGATCTTTGGGTGCGTCTCCAGAATTTGTTCGACCTGCGCGGGGTACACCGAAATGCCTGACACCTTGATGATGCGTTTGATTCGTCCCAAGAAGTACAGGTAGCCGTCCTCATCCATCGTCCCCAGATCGCCGGTGTGCAGCCACACCTGCCCGTCGGCATGGGTACGCAACGTTTGGGCTGTGGCCTCCGGGTCGTTGACATAACCGTTCATGGTTTGCTCGGAAAGAACAGCGAACTCCCCTTCGGTGCCCGGCGGCACCTCTTCGATCGTGTCCGGCTTGACGACGCAAATCCGCACACTCGGTATCGGTATGCCGATCGACCCGGGACGGTAATAGCCTGGGGGTGACAGCGCACAGCCCGTCACACACTCGGTCAGGCCGTAGCCTTCTTCAACCTCGACCGTGCCGCCCTGGGCCGCCAGCGCGTCGTCGAACTGGCGCTTCAGTTCGGGTATCAGCGAGTCACCGCCCGAAAAGGCGCCGTGTAGTCCCGAGAAGTCCACCCGCTTGAACTTTGGCGTGTTCATCAGTGATCGGAACAGTGTCGGCACACCCGCGATGTAGGTGGGCTTGTACTTGATCAGCGCGTCGATGTAACTCTTGGTGCCCACCTCCGGCACCAATATCGACGCCGCCCCCGCCACCAGGCAGGTGTAGATACACAAGCCCAAACCGAAGCCGTGGAATGCCGGCATGATGGCCAACACCGAATCATCATTGCCCAGGTTTTTCAGGGTGATCATCGACTTTGCCAACGCGTTGAACGCCCAAGACGACAGCTCAATGCCCTTGGGCATCGACGTCGTTCCGCCGGAGAACAGAACCACCGCCCCGTCCTTTGGCTCAATGCGGCGCACATAGGACGTCGGCGCATCGGCCGCCTTCATGAAATCAACCCACGATATCGCCTTGTCATCGTATGACACGGCCTTGATTGCCCGTCCCTTGGTTGCCTTGAAACCAACCTTCATGATTGGGCTGAGGTAGTCGGGAATGTGGCAAACGATCAGTTTGTCCATTCCGGTGGCGTCGACGACTGAGCGCATCGTGTCGTAGAACATATCCACACCAACAGCCACCCGGGACTTTGTCTCGGTGGCGTAGTTGCGCAGCTCGTCCTTCGACGACAGCGGGTGCGTCATGACGGCGCGGGCACCGACGCGGTTCAGCGCCAGGAATGCGATGACAACGTTGGGAATGTTGGGCAGCGACACCAGCACGGAGTCCCCTGCCTTGACGCCTTGGGCTTCAAACGCCACCGCACACCGATTGACGGCGGCAAGCAACTGCGTGAAAGTGAACTTGGTGCCCAGAAACATAACTGCGCGACGATCCGCATCACGTCTAGCTGTTTCGGCGAACCACTCATACATCGTCATGTCGGGCACGGTAATGTCGGCCGGCGTGTTGCCGTAGTACTTCAACCAGGGACGGTCAGCCGTCGCTGCAGTCATCAGGGGCCTCCTCAGCGTCGGGTCAACTCTACCGGTGACAATGGGCGCGGCGCCGCCAAGGAACCATGCAAATCTGGCGGCGTCGCATGTACAGATGTCACAAACGTCACCGCCGCTTGGCGACCGGCTTCGGCTCGACCAGAGGTGGCAGTTCGCCACCCAGTTGCCAGTTGGCCACCTGCGGCATGTCCTCCAGGTATTCGACGATGTACTCGGCGTGACGCGCCAACATGCGCTCGCAGAACTGATACAACTCGTGGCTGCCGGCCGGCTTGGCGTGGGCGTTGTTGATGGCGTCCATCACCAGGTGGTAGCGGTCGACCCGGTTGCGCACGACCATGTCGAAGGGCGTGGTGGTGGTGCCCTGTTCGACAAAGCCACGGGCGCGGAACCGGTCCGCGTCAGGACGTCCGTGCACCAACTGATGAATCGCACCCGGGTACCCATGGAAGGCGAAGACCACGTCGACGTCGTCGGTGAAGGTGTCCGAAAATGCCTTGGCGCTCATGCCGTGTGGGTGATCCTTGGGACGGTACAGCGTCATCAGGTCGACGACGTTGACGACGCGCACCTTGAGCTCCGGCAAATAGTGCTTCAGTAACTCCGCGGCGGCCACGGCCTCCATCGTCACCACATCGCCGGCGCAGGCCAGCACGATATCCGGCTTGGCATGGCCCAGCCCGTCAGTGCCGGCCCATTCCCAGATGCCATAGCCGCGGGTGCAGTGTTCGATCGCCTCGTCCATCGTCAGCCATTGCGGCTGCGGCTGCTTGTCCTGGACTATCAGGTTGATGTA
>WQYR01000056.1 GCA_009781145.1 Propionibacteriaceae bacterium
CCCACCTGATGCCCGAGCGCCTGTTTCCAAAACTCGCCGCGACGCCACAAGGCGAGGCCGCCCTGCCGATGCTGCTGGGAAAGCCGCGCAGTGTTGGGCGGGCATGGGTTCTGGCGGTCATCTGGCTGGCAGTTGGCGTCGGCTTGGGTGCTCTGACGATGGCGGTCCCGCTGACCACCGCTGGGGTCTGGCTGGGAGTCGTCGGCTTCGCCGGCAGTGGGATCTGCGGGGCTGTAGCCGTCGCCATGGTGCGTTTTTTGGTGCTCGACTGGACGGTCGCACGGCTCGGACGGGTGGGCGGCATCATCGTGTTTTGCGTTGTCCTAGCGGCGCCGGTTGTCGTTTATGGTGCCCGAAGCGCGCAGCTCAATGCTGACCTCAGCCGGTGGTTGACGTCGACCCCGTGGTTGACATTGCCGCTTGTGGGGGTCTGTTTCATGGCCGGTGTCGCAGCGATCATGGTGGCGATATCGGGCATCGGCGAACTGATCGGCGCGCTAACTGATCGTCCTCCAAGCTAACTTGATGGCAAAATGGACGGGTGCCCATAACTCCTGCCAGCAGTGACGATATGGCGGCATTGGCGGCGCAGCTCGGCAGGGTGCCGCGCGGTGTTGCGGGCGTGGCGTGGCGGTGCCCCTGCGGACGTCCCGGGGTTGCCGCGACGGCGCCGCGGCTGCCCGGCGGCACGCCCTTCCCGACGACCTACTATCTGACGTGCCCGAGCGCCGTGGCGGCCTGCTCGCGGCTGGAGGCATCGGGCGTCATGGCGTCAATGTCCGCGCGGCTGGCAGGCGATGACGACCTGCGCGCGCGCTATGAGGCGGCGCATCAGGCCTACCGCCGTGATCGGGCCGATCTGGCGGCGACCCTTGGGGTGGACGATGTGCCGCGCTCGCAAGACACCGCGGGCGGAATGCCGTCGCGAGTTAAGTGCCTGCACGCGTTGGTCGGGCACGCATTGGCGGCCGGGCCGGGCGTCAACCCCTTCGGGGACGAGGCGCTGGCGGCGATCGGCGAGTTTTGGCAGCACCCCTGCCTGGAGGCTTTGGAAGGGGACGAGCCGTGAGGGTGGGCGTCATCGATTGCGGCACGAACACCGTCCGTCTGCTGATCGCCGACGACGCGGCAAGTTCGACGGGGCAGGTGGGGCATGACCCTTACTTGGTCGATCTGGTGCGGGTGCTGCAGTTCGTCCGTCTGGGGCAGGGTGTCGACGCGACGCACCGCTTTCATCCAGACGCACTGGCGCGCACGTTCGCGGCGCTGGACGAGTTCGCCGGCTTGATTTCTGAGTTTGGGCCGCTGGATAGCTTGCGGTTTCTGGCGACCTCCGCGGCCCGGGACGCGACCAACCGGGACGAGTTCTTCGCCGGCGTCGAAGCCCGCGTGGGCGTGGTGCCGGACATCATCAGCGGCGACGAAGAAGCCCGACTGTCATTCCTGGGGGCCCTGGCCGGCGGACCCGTGGGAACGTGCGCGGCCCCTTCCTCGTGCGCCGCCCCTTCCTCGTCATCCTGCGCGGAGCGTAGCTTGTCATGCTGCGCGCAGTCGCAGTACGCAGGATCTACCGTGCTCGTCATGGACATCGGCGGCGGGTCGACGGAGCTGATCCTGGGCGATGCGGAGGGCAACGTCCAGGCGGCCCAGTCTTTCGATATCGGGTCCGTCCGGCTGCGCGAACGGTTCCTGCATGACGACCCGCCAACGGCCGCGCAGGTGGCGGCAGCGCGGGGCTATGTGGCGTCGCTGATCCGCGACGGCGCGGTGACCCTGTCTGGAGTCGAGACGTTCATCGGCGTGGCCGGCACGAACACGTCCCTGTCCGCCATGAGCCAGGGGTTGTTGACCTACGATTCAAGCCGGGTGCACAACTCGTCCTTGACGGTTGACAAGATCAGGGCGCTGACGGGGGAGTTGCTGGCGTCCCCCGTGGAAGCGGTGCGGGGGCGCTACCCGTACCTGGAGCCGATGCGTGCCGAGGTCATCTGCGCAGGCGCGCTGATCTGCGACGAGGTCGCCCAACGCGTGAAAAGTGACATGTTGGTGCGGGAAACCGATATCCTGGACGGGGCGGCGCTCGACCTGCTGCGTCGCGGCTCAGCACCCAAGCTTCCGTAGCCCAACGGCAGAGGCAGCCGACTTAAACTCGGTACAGTGCCGGTTCGAATCCGGCCGGAAGCACAATCGAAGGAGCGCCGCGATGGCCACCAAAAAGAAGAGGCAGTTGACCGCAGCAGGCTGATTGGATCGCTATTCGATCATTGCGCAAAATCGGCGAACAGTGATGACATACTCTGTGTAGGGTCTGCACAACCGAATGCCAGTTTGGGTCGGCTGAGTGCATAGGGGGCCGGAAGAGGAGTTCCGCCATGATGATTTGTCCACAATGTGGGGCTGTATACGCTGACGAGGCCGCGTTTTGCGGCTATGACGGGACGGCGCTCGTCCCCGAGGCCGCGGGTGAACCCGCGACGGCCGAGCCGACTCAGGCTGGGTTAGACCAGCCCAAGCCGAAGAAGCCCTCGAAGCCAGCAACGCGCAGGCCCAAGGGCGCGCTGCTGGCGCTGGTGCTGGCGATCGCTCTCGTGGTGGTCGTGGCGGTGGGTTCCGTGCTGGTGGCCAAAAATGGGCGCCCTGTTACCAGCAAGCCAAAAGTGACGGGCACCGCACCAGCCCTCGCTGAGGATTGGTCCTTTGGGGTGTCGCCATCTTGGCAGCGGGATTTCAGCGTTGGGGATGAAACCTCGTATGTGTCATCAATCCTTGCATCGGCCCCAAGTGTCTGGATGGTTTCCTATTACCAAAACACACTAAAAGTGGACGGTATCAACACGGAAACTGGCCAGACACTTTGGACCGTGAACCGTGATCAATATTTGTCTGATTGCACAGACACGCTCGTTGATGGAAAATGGGCCTGTATCGACAGGGGGGCTTCTGGCGACGGCCGAAAAGTGTGTCTGGTTGACTCCAATACGGGTGATCAGGCATGCATCGACATGGCCACCGTCACCTGGGTGAAGCCGGGCAACGCCGCCTGGTTGGAGAAGGTTTGGCTGGCCGATGGTGCTTTGATCGTGGCCGAGGCGATTACGGCGACCAATGCGGATTACCCGCCCCCTTCTTATTGGAGAATCACTCGGTTGTCGCTGCCGTCATTCGCTGTCGAGTGGACGCAGGATTACAACGACGGCTGCGTCGGGGCGCCCGAACCCGTCCCAACCCAGGAGGACATGGGCGGCATCATGGCCAATGTGCTTTGGTTCAGTGGCCCAAATGAGTACGGGCCACCCCCGTTGGTGGTCGACATTCGCAACGGCCAGCAGTTGATATCGACGTGCGTTGGCATATATCCGGTGGCGGACGGCACGTTCATGACTCCGCCCGACGTTCCTGCGGGGCCACTGGCCTTGCCGGGTGGCGGGCAGATCACAACCGTCAACTCGGGTGGAGCCATCGAATACCCCAGTGGGCAGTTTCCAAGCGTGCCGGTGTATTACGTCCCAAGCCCCAACACGGACGGTCGCACCGGTTACGCATCTGGCACGCTTGGCGCAGGTGGGGCCATGTGGCCGGTGACCCTGCCGCTTCAGGAGATTCAGGCGGGGCAATCTGGCAACTTTCTGGTTGGCGCAGCCTCAGGCAACACCCTGGTGGTGGTGGGAGGGCACGGTCAAGTCGCCGCCGTGGATTGCACCACCGGCCAACCCATCTGGTATGCCAGCTTGGCCGCGTCCAACGATGAAGCGTACGTCGACACAAACGACTGGACGGTGTCGATCGTCGGTAACATGGTTGTCGTCACGACGACTTTCACGTTTCCCCAACACACGGACCTGCTGAGCCTGGCGACCGGGCAGCCGATCGAGACAATAGTCGGCAAGACCGTCGACTCGCCAAACAACACCATGCTTGCCGCGGGCGACCAGTTCAAGGGCATCCTGGCGCGGTTGGTTCCGGCGGCGGAAAGCCGAGTGCAACCGCCTGCCGACATTGCCGCCTGCCCGTCAGATACGTCACCGGTTTCGTGGACGAAGTACGCTGCCGGCTCGATTCTGGTGTGCGGTGGCAACGACGCATTCCAGGTCGTCTCGTCTCAAGGCTGGAAAGCCAGCCAACTTGATTGGGCCGACGACGGCTACACAATCACTTTCAGCAACGGCAACGTCGTCCGCGCCTATCTGGGCGGCTCCTTTTTCACCACCACAAAAGGGTCAAAGACGCGGGTGGCCGTGGCGTCAGAGTCGTGGATGCCGTCGACCGGCTCGGCTGCGTTCGCCACGCAGCCAATCGATGTTTCTGTCTGCGGGCCCGATACGTCCCCGATCGCGTTGTCTACCTGGGACGGCGGCTGGGTGCTGGTGTGCGGTACGTCGGCGGCCTCGCCGACGTCCATTGCATACAAGGACGGTGGAAAGCAGGGTCAGGTGCCCGCGGTGACGGTGTCGCGAGGTTACTGCGGTGCTGCGGACCCGGTTTGCGTCTACCGCGCGCCAGCCTGGGTGCGCATCGATGGTGTCGGCCACGCCGTGGACAGCAACTTTTTCCTTGGCTCGGGCGGTGGTGGCGCCGGCCTGGGGATGGGTGTGTACGGTGTGCCAGCCCCAGACGCGACGGCGCAGGCTCAGGTGGAGTATCTGGCGGCACTGGTGAACCTGATGGTCCTGGCGACACCTTCCGTGGAGGGGTACAGTGACGGTTTCAACTCTTGCACGGCTCGGCCGTACTTGGTTTCGCGGGTGCAGGACGTGATCCAGGTTCGGGACGCCATGATGACCGCCTTTACGTCGACGCCCATCGACCAGATCCCCAACGGAGACTGGCTGATGGCCCAACTGCAGGGTGCCGTGCAAGCATCGTCTGCCCTCGGCCATGCCTACGTGAGTTGGGGCCAGACGCCTGAGTGTGACGCCCAGCCACCCCAGGATGTCGTCAACGCCGAGATCGCGGCCCACAACGCTTTCGACACTTTTGCCGCGACCTGGAACAACCAGATTGCTCCGATCTACAACGTTCAGGACTTCACTGGCGGTTGGTGATCTTGCGGTTGTTCTAGATCGAGGTAACCGTACACCACGTTTTCGCCTTGTCGGCTGCCCACCGAAAGTGGGACAAACTCAAAGCCAAGCGCTCAGATCCGATGAGTCTGGAACGGTTAGCGGCTCTGGCTGGGAGTTTGTCCCACTTCTTGTTGGGGCAAAGGTGTGTAACGCCAGTCGGGGGCACCGTTTGCACGATGCCCCTGACTACGTTGCTGGCCTTGTCGGACAGCAGGAACGCGACGTTGGCGACCTCTTCGGCCTTGATCGACTGCCCAGGCAAAGTGGGACAAACTCGAAGCCAGACCGGCAAGATCGGCGGTTCCGGTGCGAAAGACCCTTCTGGCTGCGGGCCTGTCCCACTTTTGGACGGGGTCGGGTGGTGGAGGAAAGGAATCTAGACTGGCTTGTATCGGCACGGGGTACGGGGGAGCCTCGTCATGGCTGGTGGAAGACTGGAAAGGGGAGTTTCGCCATGATGATTTGTCCAAAGTGTGGGGCGTCCTACCCCACCACTTTGACCTTTTGCGCAAACGATGGGACGCCGCTGGAGCGTGAGGTGGTCAACCATCCCGTCCAGAGCAAGGGTCCAGCGGCCGGGCAGTCGGAACCGGCATACTCCGCACCTGCACCGGCCCCGTCACCAAAGCGAAAAGGCCGCCCGCTGGTGCTGGTGTTGGTGATTGCGCTGGTGGTGGTCGTCGCGGGTGGTGGCCTGCTGGTGGCCAATAAGCTGGGCGCCCTGGGTGGCAGCATCAAAGTGACGGGCACAGCCCCGGCCTTCACCGGGGACTGGACTCGAGGCGTGACGCAATCCTGGTCGCAGGAGTTTCCCACCGAGTGGGATGGCTGGTATTACGACTATTCGTCATGGCTGCTGACTCCGCAAGGTTGGGTGATCAGCGACACCGCGGCCCTCCACGGTTTCGACCCGGCGACTGGTCAGGCGACCTGGAGCATGAACTTCGGCGACAGAGATCACGTGTCCTGCGCGCACACGCCCGTCAATGGCAAACTCGCCTGTCTGGAGAGTTTGTGGACGAATGCGGCCAGCACCTCTCAGGTGTGCCTGATCGATCCGCAAACCGGCGAACAGCAATGCCTTGGCATTGACGGCGCGGTCACGACACAGTACGGGTGGTCCATTGACTGGGAAGGCGTGGTCGCCGCTGATGGCGCCCTGTTCGTCAACGGCTCGACCGGCGATGAGTCTGAAGGGGCCCACCAGCGTTGGGCGGTTGCGCTACGCATCGACGTGGACCCGCTGAAAGTGGTGTGGACGAACGCATTCGCGCCAGGCGCTTGCGGCTCTGCGGATCCTACCCAGACGTGGGACCCTTCGTCGAATGGCACACAGGCGGTAGACGCTGGGGACGGCCGAGGTGTGACCGCCAACGTCTTTTGGTACCGCGGCCATTGGCAAGGCGACTACGGTGTCCAGCCTTTCGCCGTCGACACCAGAAATGGCGAGTCAATACTGCCGCCCAATACGTGCCCAGAGATCGTCCCCGTCACCGGCGACACCTTCATCGTGCCAAACGATATCCAGCCGGGACCAGTCACGTTGCCTAGTGGTGGACAGGTCATTTTCGTCCACGCGGTCGGTGGGGCGCTCGCCTATGGCACCCCCTGCTCCTCCAATGCTGGCACCTCGGAAGGTGACGTCGTCTATCCCGCCGTGCCCGTCTACTACACCGTGGCCGCTGGCGGATCTGCCTCTTTCGAGATGGGTACACTCGGTGTGATCGACGGTGCGTCATGGGACGTCACGCTACGGTTGCAACATTTCCTGGCGGGTAGTGAAGGTAGCTACCTGAACGCGGCTGCCGCCGGGAATACCGTGGTCGTGGCGGGTGGTAGCGGCGAGGTTGTGGCCGTCGACTACACCACAGGCCAGGTTCAATGGTCTGCCATGATGCCCAGCGACGCGGAGCATGGAGCAGTCAGTGACGCGGCGGTGTTCATCCTGGGCGATGCCGTGGCCGTCACCAGCCAAGACCCTGCGAGCCCCGAAACGACGCTGTTCAGTTTGGCAACCGGCCAGCAGATCGGGCAGATGCCGGGTTACGCCGTGGTGTCCCGCGACGGCAGCATGCTCGGCATCGTCACCGGCCGGAGCATCACCCGTTACGTCCCCGACCCCGAAGGGTGGCAAGCACCCGCTGATATGCCTTCCTGCCCGTCCGGGGGGACGCCTGTTGCTTGGACGAAATACGCCGACGGTTCGATGCTGATTTGCAGCCGTGACGGGGAATACGAGGTTGTCGCGTCGCAGGGGTGGGCAGCCCGTCAGATTGATTGGACTGCTGGCGGCTACACCGTCACTTTCAGCAATCGCGCCACTATCCAGGGGTACCTTGGCGGCAGTTTGGTGTATGTGGACTACCCGCACACCACCGACTATGTGGCGTCCGAGGCTTGGACGGTTTCGTCTGGCCCGGCCGGGTTTGGCGATCAGACTCCGGGCGTCACCGCCTGCCCGACCGGCACTTATCCAGTTTCGCTTTCCACCTGGGACGGCGGGTGGTTGTTGGTTTGTGGGACGTCTGCCTCGGCGCCGACGTCTTTGGCATTCAAGGACGGCAGCGCAGGGCAAGAGGAGCTGACAACTGTTGACACCTCCACCGGCGGAGGATACTGCGCCGAAGGTCCGCCTGGGCAGGTGTGCGTCTATCGCTCGCCGGCGTTGGTGGTCATCAACGGCGAACAGCACAGCATCGACCACAACTATTTCTTGGGCGCGGGTGCGGGTGGTGCCGGCCAAGGCGCAGGTTCGTACGGCGTGCCGGCGCCAGATGCCACCGCGCACGCCCAGGTGCAATACCTTGTCGCCATTCTGAGTTCGTCAGCCGCGATGCGCACGTCCATCGATCAACCTAGCCGAGACATCATGGCCTGCCAGAATCTGCCGGACGCAGTTATCCAGATTCAGTGGGTGGCACAGAATCGGGTTGACCTGATGGCGGCACTTGGTTCGACGCCAGTCGACCACATTCCCAATGGCACTCAACTTGTGACCCAGCTGCGGGCGGCGTTGGAGGCGTCTTTTAACGCGGACGAGGCGTTCGTCGACTGGGGTCGGGCTCAGCAAAGTTCCGGGTGTTCGCCGGAACCTCAGAAGGCTATCGACGCCGACCAGGCAGCCGGGGACGCAAAGGACGCTTTCTGCGTCACCTGGAACACCCAGATCGCCCCCGTCTATGGCGTGCCGCAGTTCACCACCAGCCAGATCTGAATCGGCGGTTCTGGGCGGCCCCAAAAGGTTCGGACGAGTGGGACAAACTCGAAGCCAGATGCTCAGATTTGATGAATCTGGAACGCTGAGCGGATCGCGCTGCGAGTTTGTCCCACTCTTTTTTGGACCAAAGGTGTGTTACGCCAGTCGGGGGCACCGTTTGCACGATGCCTCCGATTTGGTTGTCGTTTGGTGGCGCTACACGGAGGTGTATCCGCCGTCCACCACGTACTGCGATCCGACTACGTTGCTGGCCTTGTCGGACAGCAGGAACACCACGACGTTCGCGACCTCTTCGGCCTTGCCGAGGCGACCGATCGGGTGGGCGTTGACGATGGGGTTCATGACCTCGTCCGGCAGGCCGGCCAGCAGGGGTGTGTCTATGAAGCCAGGGTGAACCGAGTTGATGCGGATGCCCTCGGGCGCGTAGTAGACGGCCGCGGCTTTCGTCATGCCGGCGACGGCATGCTTGGCGGCGGTGTAGCAGACGGCTAGACGCTCGGCCACCAGGCCAAGGATCGACGACGTGTTGACGATGGCGCCCTTGGTCTTCAAGATCTCGGGGATCTCATACTTCATGCCGTAGAAGACGCTGTGCTGGTTGACGGCGATGAGCTTCAGGTAGTCGTCCTCGGCGATGTTCGTGATGGCGTCCTGCGGGCCAGAAATGCCGGCGTTGTTGACGGCGTAGTCCAGGCGCCCATACTTGGCGACGGCGAAATCGACCATGGCCTTGACCTGTGCCGGGTCGGTGACGTCCACCTTGTAAAACGCGCCGCCGATATCGTCGGCCACCTTCTGGCCGGCCGTGGCGTTGAAATCGCCGACAACAACCTTGACGCCCTCGGCCGCCAACGCCCGCGCAACGGCCTCGCCGATACCTGAACCAGCACCCGTGACGATGCCCACCTTGCCTTCGAATGTCATGTTTGCTCCTCTGTATTTGTGGCGCATCGCGGGCGCCTGATTCGTTCCAGCATAACGCCGGGGCGCAGATGCCGCGCGAGGTGTTCGTAAGGGGCACCATGCGGACTCACGTGGAGCAGCCAGATCGGCCCCCGTCTACGGCCTGCCGCAGTTCACAAGCCAAACCTGAACCGCTCCGCGCGGGGCCTCAGTTCCGGATGAGTTGCGCCTCAACATACTCTGCTGGGGTCAGCAGGGAAACCAATCCCGGGAAGTGCTTGGTGTTTCCTGTCACCAGAATGGTGCCGTATTGCCGTGTGATGTCATAGAAGGGACGGTCGGTTTCGTCCGGCAAGGGGTCGTCGCTTGGGTCTGGGTCAACAGAGTCGCCGAAGGCCTCAATGAAGGTCAAGAGGTCCGCGACATCGCGGGCGTCGAATCCGAATCGCGGGCGGATCAAGACGCTGCGGTATTCGGCCATCATGGTTGCGGAATACATAATGGTCACACTGCCGTCAAGGATCGCCTGCAGGATTGTGTTGGGATTGCCGATGGGTGCCAGCAGAGCGGAAACTAGAACATTGGTGTCGAGCACGACGCGGTGTTCGCCGCCCTTGGCGTCATCGTCAGTCACTTTCTGGCCGCTCGTTCGGCCGCGATTTCCGCGTTGATGTCGTCCGCGGTGAGCGCGTCTGTGCCGAGTTTGGCAGATGTGCGTTGCATCCGAGCGACGGCCCGCTTGGCTCGCACCCGCCTTAAGTCAATGATGGTATCTTCAAAATTGGTTTCGTCGACGTCAAGCATCACATAGGCTGGCTTGCCGTTGTTCGTCACGATGACAGACCCGTCGCGTTCAAGGATCTGGTCGATGCGCGCCGTCGATCCGCGTAGTTCTCGCAAAGCTAGGAAGCCCATGTCTCCTCCAAAATCGATACCATAACGATACACGATCGTGTCTCGGCGTGGAAGAATAGGCCCGCTGGGAGAGTGGGACAAACTCGTAGCTGGATGTCCTGTGCCGACGA
>WQYR01000057.1 GCA_009781145.1 Propionibacteriaceae bacterium
CAGGTCAGAATACCGGCGGTCATGGTCGTCATAGTGACTGCCATACAGATCCGTCAGATAGTAGAAGGCCCGCTCGACAAAGCTGCCTACCCTTTGCACCTGCATCTCAAGGGTCACATCGACGGTGTCAACACGGGCCGTCACGTCACGCAGAGTTTGACGCAACTGACTGACGCCCTCCTCCTTGATCTGCCTACCATAGGCCTTGATCGAATACGGATTTGTGAGATGAATCTCGTCCAACCCGACCTGCAACCCGAAGAAGTCCTTGATGAATCCTTACGTGATGGCCTTATGGTCCTCTGATGCCAGGATCTTCTTGAACCCCAGATCCCCAGTCGGACTGATCATTCCAGAGCGCGAAGCGGCGTTCTGTGGCTCGGAAAACACCCAAAACCGTTCACGCGCCGCCGCTTCGACGTCGAACGTCCGGATTGGCACCTCCCGAGGCGGAGGTTTACGGCCAGTAGGGGTCCGCCACTGAAACAGTGACACCAAGAAGGCAACGTCTCAGCCCAAAATGTCGCGCACTGCGCCTTCAATCAAGCCGAACGCCAGATCGTACGCGTCGGCACCTAGGCCGTAAGGGTCGGGGACGTCGGTGTCGTCTTCCGATCCAAACTGGGCGCGAACCGTCGGAACGGCATCCACCAGATGCCGCAGGCGCTCTGCCGTCGGTGCCGAGCTGTCGACGTCCACCAGCCTGGCCACCCTCGCAAGCTCCAGCAGCGTGAATGTTCGACGGACGGCGGCCGGCACCCGTCCCACCACCCAGGCGCGGTGCTGGGCCGTCATCGTCAGTACAAGATCAGAGTGCTCGATCATCCTCGGGGTCAACTGGTGGGCGGAGAAGCCCGCCACTCTCAACCCAGCCCCCCTCATCAAGTCAGCCATGGGCTCGGACACTGGCGCCCCAACCACAGCGGCGACACCCGCACTTGCGGCGGCCACTGATCGATCGGCCAACGCCACCACCCAGGCTGCTGCCGCCGGCGAGCGGCAAACATTGCCGGTGCATACCGTCAGTACCCGGTAGTGCTGGTCCATATCTTCTCCCAATCGATCTTTCTGTGTACAGCCAATGTCTTTGCTGACCGTCAGCCGAAAACGATACCTGATTTCCTCTCAGCGGCCTTCCCCCGACCCTTCGGACCCGAAGACGATGTAGACTCACAGTACACTTTGCAGGCGGAGGAGACGGTCAATTTGGCGCAGCAGCAAGACAATCAAGAAGAGCAAGCTAAGGACGTGGCGCCGGCACCAAGCCGCGGTCGCACCGTCGTTGCCATTATCTTTTCTGTTTTGCTGGCCGCTAGCCTGGCTGGGTTCATCGCCGTTATTTCGCGAACCGGCTGGCTGACGCCAGGATTGCTGATCGCCGCAATTGCCGTCGATGTCTTGTTGTCGGGCGGGCTTGTCACCTTGCTTTTCCGGTCCCGCTCGTCAGCGCGCCGTGTTCGGTTCGTCGTCGGCGTCGTCCTCTCAGTACTGCTTATGGCCGTCAACTCCCTCGTGGGCTGGCTGGGCAGCGGCTACAACAACCTGCTCGGCGGCATCCAGGCACCTGCAGCGGACACCATCCAATACGACATCGTCGCCCTGGCGTCCGCGCCGCCGTTTCTTGACAGCTACACCAACACCATGATGGGCCAAGCGCCCAACGACACCAACCAGATGGTTGTGCAAAGTCACGTCAACGACTTTGTCAGCGGCATCGAGTTCGTTGACACGGCCGACTGGTCAACGGCCGTCGATAGTCTGCTGAGTGGTCAATACCCCAGTATCGTCATCCAAGACGGCTACCTGCAGATTTTCGCCGACGCCGCCCCAGATGATTACGCCAAGGTTCAGATCCTGGCAACTTTCGATATCCCCGGCACCGCGATTCTGCCGGGCAACACATACAACCCGTCAACTCCGGTTGCAGCCGACGCCCCGTTCATCGTCTACATCAGCGGCATCGACACGGCGGGCCCAATCGCCACTCGTTCCCGCAGCGACGTCAACCAGCTGATGGTCGTCAACCCCAAGACTGGCAAGGTGCTACTGGTCAGCACGCCACGCGACTACTACGTGACGCTGGCCGACATGCCACAGTGTTCGCTGCCCGACAAGCTCACCCACGCGGGCGTCTACGGCATCAACGTGTCGGTCGATACTATCGACGCCCTGTACGGCATCAACATCGACTATTACGTGCGCCTCAACTTCACCTCGCTGATGACGCTGGTGGATGCCATCGGCGGCATCGACGTCGAGTCGTCCGTCGCCTTCACGGCTGGCAATTACACATTCATCCAAGGCATGAATCATATGAATGGGGCACAGGCGTTGGCGTTCTCGCGGGCGCGGCACCCATTCGAAACTGGTGATCGCCAACGCGGCATGGATCAGCAGGCGGTCATTACAGCAATCCTGAAGAAACTGACACAGCCCAGCTCGCTGATCAACTACTCGGCCATCGTCTCGGCGGTTTCCGGGTCAGTCCAGACGTCCATGACGCCAGAGCAGATCTCGTCCCTCGTCAAACGGCAAATCTCGGCGGGAACTAACTGGAACATCCAAACCATGAGCGTCACTGGGGCGGACTCCTCCGACTACACCTGCAGTTACCCACACCAGCAGCTGTACGTCATGCTTCCCGACCAGACAACAGTGGACTCGGCGAAACAGGCGATCCAGAAAGTGCTCAACGGTCAGTAGCGCTGAGAAATTTCCTAATGTCACAAGAATCATCAAGACGTCAAGGACTGCCTGGTCAGCCTGATAGGATGATTCCTGCTTGGCATTATTATCCTCATTCGGTGAAGGGCTCCGCATGGATGTTCGCGCGTTGTTGGCGGTTCTGCGCAAATATTGGATGAGCCTTCTCGGCGCAACGGTTCTTGGTGCCATACTGGCTGCCACCTATGTGGCCGTCACGCCACCCACCTATACGGCCGAATCGCAGGTGTTCTTGGGCGTCCAAGGCGGCCAGACCACCAGCGATTTGGTACAGGGATCAAGCTATGCCACCACAGTGGCTCGCAACTTCGCTCTCGTCGCCACCACACCTAAGGTTCTTGACGGCGCCATCAAGGACCTCAACCTCGACACGACGCCGCAGTCGCTGGCCACCCACATCACAACATCGATCCCCACCAACACGTCGATCATCAACATTGACGTTATTGACGGTTCGGCGCAACAGGCGGCCGATATCGCTCAAAGCGTAGCTAAAAACCTGCAATCGGCGGTGGCGGAGCTTTCCACCGTGGCAACCTCCGCACAGACCACCGTAACCGCCACCATCATCACACCGGCCATCGTGCCCACGTCACCAACCAGCCCGAAGCTGGCGTTGACGCTGGCGCTGGGCCTTGTGCTCGGCCTGGCCATCGGTGTCGGGCAGGCGGTGCTACGCAAGACGCTGGACGTCTCCATCCGCACGGAGGACGACATCGCCGAGGCCACCACTCATTCGGTACTAGCCCGCATCCCGTTCAGCACGTCCATCGCCAAAGACTCGCTCGTCATCGTGAACGACCCCCAGTCGCCATTGGCTGAAGAATACCGCCGGCTGCGCACCAACCTCAGTTTCATGGATCTCGACTCCAACCGCACACCTATCTACGTCGTCACGTCCTCACTGGCCAGCGAAGGTAAGTCGGTCACGGCCATCAATCTTGCCTTCAGCTTCGCCGAGGACGACATCAGAGTCCTGCTGATCGACGCCGACCTGCGCCGCCCGATGGTCGCCTCCTACCTCAATATGGAAAGCGCCGCCGGGTTGACCACCGTACTGCTCGGGAAGGCCCGCCTCGCCGACGTAGTGCAGCACCTTGGCTCCGACAAAGTCGACATCTTGCCGATCGGTGCCATTCCGCCGAACCCCGTCGAACTGATCGCGTCAACCTCAATGAGCCGAATGCTGGCCACTGCCGCCCAAGAGTATGACGTCATCGTCATCGACTCGGCGCCGCTGGTGCCTGTGGTCGACACGACATTGCTGTCCACCCTGACCACCGGCACCCTAGTTGTGGTCGGCTCAGGGAAAGTCAAAGTACAACAGCTGCAAGAAGCCATAGAAAGCCTGTCGCGGGCCAAGGCGAACATTCTCGGCGTCGTGCTCAACATGGTCAAGTCGCAGGACGGCTCAGGCTACGGTGGCAACTACTACTATTACCGTCCAAAAGACCCGAAAACTTCGAATGTGACGCTCGAAAGCGACGAACCCAACCCGCCCGATGAGGACGACTCAAAGGCAGAAAAGAAGAAGACTGTGAGGACGCCCCCTAGGCCGTCCGCAATCCCGCTTGAGTTGTGGCTGTCGGAGCATCAAAACGCCCTCGCGACGCCCACGACCCCGCTGCGGGGCGGTCCGATGCCGCCCCCATCCCCAGCGGCCGCAAGAACGCGTTAGCCTTTACCTTATGGATTATCCATTATTCGGGCCCGGGCGCCATTTGCTGTCAGTCTCGCAATTCGACAGGCCAGGGCTTCGGGCCCTGTTTGATCTAGCCGATGCCGTCCGCCCGCTGGCACTGCGTCAAGGCGTGTGCACCGTCCTGGACGGCGCCATGCTTGGCAGCTTGTTCTTTGAGCCGTCAACCCGAACCCGTCTGAGCTTTGAATCCGCGTTCTTGCGTCTCGGTGGCGAGGTGACCACCACCACTGGGTTCACGTTTTCATCAATGGCCAAGGGCGAGTCGATTGCCGACACCGCGCGGGTCGTATCAGGGTACTCGGACGTCCTGGTTGTCCGTCACCCTGACGAGGGTTCAGTCGCGCAATTCGCTGCGGCGTCCGTCGTCCCCGTCATAAATGCTGGCGACGGGGCGGGTGAACACCCTAGTCAAGCTCTTTTGGACGTCTACACCTTGGAGCGAGAACTGGCCAGCCGGGGTCATGGCATCGACGAGGTGACGCTGGCGATCCTAGGCGATTTGAAGTACGGACGCACCGTCCATTCGCTGATCAGGCTGATGTGCCTGCGCTGGGGCTGCACATTCCGGCTGTTCGCGCCTGCCGGGCTGGAGTTGCCCGTCGAACTGGTCAACGAGGCAATCGAGCGCGGCCACCGCATCATCGTCTGCGATTCTGCCGTCGAGGCAGTCACGGGCGCGGACGCCGTCTATGCGACGCGCGTTCAACGCGAGCGTCTGCCTGAGGGCACAGACGGTCCAGCAGTGGGCGATTTGTTGAACCGGTCAATGCTGAAGAAGGCCCACAACCTTGACATCGTCATCATGCACCCACTGCCGCGCGACTCGCGCCCAGGTGCCTTCGACCTGAGCCCCGACGTGGACGACCTGCCCGGCCTGGCAATTTTCCATCAGACGGACAACGGCCTGGCCGTCCGCATGGCCATCTTCCTGACGGTGCTGGGCGTCGACGCCGAACAAACCCGCCTGACCATCAAACAGCGTCCCTGGAAAGCCGACCTGCATTGGGACGAGGACGAGAAATGACACTCGACGAGTACCAGGCCGCCATCGTCGGCTTCGACACCAACACCGCCCGCGAGTACGACCTACGCGACGGCACCTACGTCGACAAGATCCTCGGCCTGGTGGGCGAGTCGGGCGAACTCGCCGACAAGTACAAGAAAATCATCCGCGACAAGGGTTCGATTATTGGGCCAGCCGACCGTGACGAGCTACTCAAAGAGCTCGGTGACGTGCTGTGGTACGTCGCCACCCTGGCCCGATATCTTGATGCCAGCCTGGACGACGTAGCAACGCAGAACGTCGCCAAACTCGCCGACCGCCAGCACCGCAACCTGATCCAAGGCGAGGGCGACAACCGGTAGGTTATGCAATGCAAGGCGGCGTGCTCCAGCCGGCCCCGAGCGCACCAACCGACGCGGGTCGAGAGCAGACGAGCTCGCTCGTATGCCGAGACCAAGGAAGGTTTCGAGGAGCGAAGCGACGAACGACGCCGTACTCGACGCACAATCAAGTGGCCACCAGGCCTGGGCAGGCGTCTGCGCCGTCGCCAGCTCGAACCGGCTTCCACCCGCCATACCGCCGCTCCTCCGCTACGCTACGGACCGCCCGTTCCTGCAAGATCAACAAGCCGAGATCGTCCAAACCTGAGGTGGGGTCTGGGGGAGTTGCGTTGCAGGATTTTGTCGGAGAAGGAAAGACCGCTGCGGTCCGAGCGTAGCGAAGGAGCGCCGGTATTGGGACGCAGCGTGAGCGGAGCAAGGGCGCTATCATGCGGCAAAGCCGCAGCGCCCGCGGTGGAGCGCTCCTGCAACGTAACTCCCCCAGACCCCACCGTCCCCTGAATGACAGCGATGATTGCTGGAGCCCGACTGCAAATATCCTGAGATAACCTCGCTGTGATGGCCCAAAGAGTATCGTTGACACCGGTTGCGGGCCTCAGTGAGGCTCGCCGATACGATGGAGCGCACATGCTGCAGATCGAACACTTGACGAAGATGTACGGCGATCTGGTGGCCGTCCACGACTTGACGATGACTATTGACGACGGGGATATCTTCGGGTTCATCGGGCTGAACGGCGCGGGGAAGACCACCACCATCAAGGCCGTCGTCGGCATCCACACGTTTGACGAGGGTGACATTCGGATCAACGGCATGTCTATCAAAGCCAACCCGACGGCGTGCAAACGGCAACTGGCTTACATACCCGACAACCCCGACCTGTACGAGTTCATGTCTGGCATCAAATATCTGAACTTCGTCGCCGACATCTTCGGCGTCCCAGCCAAACTGCGTCAAGAACGCATCGACAAGTACGCCGGTGGGTTGGAGCTCAGCCGCGACCTGCTATCGCCTATCTCGTCGTACTCGCATGGCATGAAGCAGAAGTTGGCCGTCATCAGCGCGCTGATCCACGACCCCAAACTATTGGTGCTGGACGAGCCTTTCGTCGGCCTTGATCCCAAGGCCACATTCACTTTGAAGGGCTATTTCAAGGACATCACCGATGCTGGCGGCTCGATCTTCTTCTCGACCCACGGCCTTGAAGTTGCCCAAAACCTTTGCAACAAGATCGGCATCATCGAGAAAGGCCAACTGGTAGAGGCCGGGCCAACGGAAGAGATCGTCGGCAAGAAGTCGCTTGAGCAGGTGTTCCTCGACCTGCTGAACGAGGGCGAATCGGGTACCACACGATGAACCAGTTCGTTGCCCTGACGAGGGTAAACGTGTCGATGGCGATGTATCAGATGAGCCTGATGCGCCGTCGCTCCAACAAACGCGAGGGCCGGGGCTTCCAGTTCGGGCTGCTTGGCATCGGCTTGTTCATGATGGTCTACATGGGCTTCATGGCCGTCCTGATGGGCAGGGCCTTCGCACCGCAGGGTTACGCCTGGATTTTGCTGGCCCTCGGCCTGCTGGTCATCGACGCCATCATCTTCGGGCTGGGGCTCTACACGTTCAACTCGCTGCTTTTTGAAAGCAACGACACCGATCAGCTTTTCGCCTACCCCATATCGAAGTTCACCGTCGTCGCCGGAAAAGTGATGGGGTTGGTTGTTGAGAACTGGATGCTCTCCTTCGTCGTCTGGTTGCCAATGGTGGCGGTCTACTCCTACTACGCGCACCCCGGCCCCGTGTTCTTCCTGTTTGCCCTGGTGACGCTTCTGATCGCCCCAGGCATACCGATGGCAGTGCTGGGACTCATCAGCTACATTGTCGGCGTTGCGTCCAGCGGCCAACGCATGCGCAAGGTGCTGCAGATTGTGTTGACGGTTGCCGCAGTGGCTGGTCTCGGGCTTGGCATCCGCGGCGCCATCAGCCATTCAATCCAGACGGCCAAGCTCAATGGGGACGCGTTTGCGCTTCTCACACACATGTACCCGCCGATCGGCTACGCCGCAACCGCGCTGGCCAAAGGCTCGTGGGCCGACATGGGCCTGGCTGTGTTGTGGAACGTGGTGCCATTCGTTGTGCTGTGCGCTCTGATCGCCACGTCCTACGCTTGGATCCGCTCGCGCATTACGACGACGGCCCGCGTCACCACCGGTCGCATCACCTTTGCGCGTTCGTCCGCCGCCAGCGCCCTGTATCGCAAAGAGTTGGGACGCCTGCTCGGCTCGTCCATGTATCTACTTCAAAGTGTCGTCGGTGGAGTGGTGGTGATACTTTTCGCGTTCCTTTTCGGCATAAGGACGGGCAAAAACGCCCAAGGCATGCAAGACCTTCTGGCTCAGCTTGGCATCGCCATCACACCGATCATGCTGCTTTTCTTCTTGTTCTTTCTGTCGATCGCGAACACCACCTCACCCTCCATTTCCCTTGAGGGCAAGAACCTGTGGATTGTCCAGTCACTGCCCGTGAACGCCGCCCAGGTGCTGCGAGCCAAGCTGCTGGTGCAGCTCAGCATCATCACGCCGCTGGCCATCATTGGTTCGTTCATCAGTGTCTTCACGGTGCACATCGGTTGGCTCGGCTTTGTGCAGGTGGTGGTGCCGTGCGTGATGTTCACCCTTATCAGCGCCTGCATAGGGTTGATCGCCAATCTGCACTACCACCGGTTCGACTTCTACAACGACATGCAGGTGGCCAAGAACAGCGCGTCTGTGTTGATGACCGACGGCATCATGGTGCTGATTCTGGCCGTCGTGACAGTTGGCTACTGGGCGTGGAGCCACTTCATCGGGCACGTCAATTTCTGGATCTACTGGGGTGTCTGGCTGACCGTCTTGGCCGTCGCAACAGTGTTCCTGTACCGCTACCTGATGACCCGCGGCGTCATCCTGTTCCGCCAGATCAGCGACTGAGGTGACTGGCGCGCCTGGAGGGACTTGAACCCCCAACCTTCTGATCCGTAGTCAGATGCTCTATCCATTAAGCTACAGGCGCTGGGTCCGGCGTGGCCGGGACGTATAGACATTACCACCCCGGCATATCGCAGGCCAAGACGAGTCAGGCGATCGGGACGTCCTTCTTCAGCGCGTAGAGGTTGAACCGCCCGGTGGCTTGCTCGGGAACCGCGATGCGGGGACGCCCGTCATGCGCCAGCAGTAGCGCTAGATAGATGCCCGGGGGCAGGCCCGGGTCGCCAAGACTGGCGGGGGCCACGGTGCTGACGGTCCCGGCCGCCTTGGCTAGGCCCTTGAGGTATTCCTTCGTTGGCTTGCCCTTGGGGTCGTTGGCCACGATCCCGGCGATACGTTGCGCCGCCGCCGGCAGCCAATCGGACGGCAAGGTGGACGGCCCGGCCACATAGAACTGGCCCTTGCTGTTGCTGACCTGCCACTGGATACCCGTCGGCAACAGGTCCATAATGCACCCGCCCTGCATGAACCGGTCGTAGACCTTGGCGATCGACCCGGCCAGCGTCACGCGCTTGACGATCAGCAAGATGATGACCACGGGTATGGCAATCAGCGGCACGTAGATCATGGCCCACAACATCGGGCTGAACTGCCCCGACGTGTTGATGGTGGACGTGAACAGCCTCCAGAAATGGCTTGGGGTGACGGTCAGATGGTTCAGCGAAAACGACTGGAACGTCGACAGGACGTTGTAGGCCAACGCTATCACTGCGACGGTCAGCACAACTCCGAGCACCACATCGGCGCCGCCGGTGAACTTGATGCTGCGCCTGAAGCCCTCTTCGGTGTGCAGTATCTGGCTGAGATGCGGGTAGTGGTCCTGCGGCTGGGTGGACGCCGCTTGCGGCCTTGGCGCTGGCTGGTAACCGCCGATCGGCGTGCCGTCCATGGAGTATGACATCACTTTTCCTTTTCACTCTCACGCCTGCTCCCGGCGCTGGAGCATCAGCTTAACATGGTCATTGGACGACCGATGTTGCCCCGCGGTGAGGTGCTCGGCTAATGTTGTGGTGCCCATGGAGACGTCGCCTAGTCGGCCTATGGCGCCCGCCTGCTAAGCGGGTTGAGGACAAATATCCTCTCGCGAGTTCGAATCTCGCCGTCTCCGCCAGACGCCCTAGTAACAGGGCTACCACACCAGCCCGCCATGCCGACGCCCAACGAATTGCTTGAGTTATCCACAGATGTTGGCTTGAGTCCTGATTTTGGGGTGCCGAAAATGTCAAGATGGTTACTCGTATCTTCACCGACGA